>NZ_JBMPOR010000024.1:0-121057 GCF_049340265.1 Undibacterium sp. Di26W | reverse complement strand
TCGGCCAGTTTGAGCAATTCCGGGTCAGGCTTGGCTCGCTTGTTACGCTTTGCAACGGTCATCATTTCTCCTTGAAGGTAGCAGTGTCCTGCTAAATGACCGTTTACACAAAATTAATTACACCCTCGTCACCAAGGTCAAAATCTCTGCGGAAAATGGTACGCCATTGCGAATTACTGCCCCAACCTTGTGACAGGTCAATTGTGCGGCGTGCATTTCGCGTATAAGACCAATACAGGACACTTGTTTCAGCAAAGCTTTTTTTCAGCAAATGCTGAGGGGCGCGCACTTTCACGCCTGCACGACTAAACATCATATTCCCCAGCATGATGGCTGGCCACAGAGTAGTCAGCAATTCAACATCATCACCCTCGCCTTGCTCGATTTCGACAATCTCGCATTGGAAGGGATGAAAATGTTGTGGCCAGACCGCAGTAAAACCGATATGTTCAAACAAGGTAATGTAGTTGTCCAGCGTGATATGCCGTCCACTATCATACTTTGTATTATTTGCAGGCAAGGCACCTAGCATTAAGTCGCTCAAGCGTGATACAGAATAGAAATCATATAACTCATCCGTCTGTATTGGCGGCCAAGGCTTGTGCATACATGCACGGTTCTTTAGTTCCAGATACTTGACCCTGATATTTTCCAGCTCAGTCCATTTATCCAGGAACACATCCTGCCAGAGCGACGTGCCCTTGTAATCACGCATCCAATGAAATAAAGACCGTAAATTGCCGTTAAATTCCGATTCCTGTTCATACTCTGCGGGCGTGGCCAGCAATGCCAGTTCGCGCCTGGCTTCTTCATGCCCATGTTCAGCAGCAAGTTCAAAACAGGGCCGGGCTTTTTCCAATGATTCCCTGGTGCCCAAACCCATCTTGTACATCATTCCCTGACGATAATCTGCTGGAGGGTAGATCGATTTCATTGCCTCATAATATTCTAGGGCTTTATTGTACTGTTGAGCCACACCCAGGCCATGCTCATACATGAAAGCAACTTTGTACTTTGCCAGTTCTTTTTGTGCAAAATCATAGTCGTCTGCGGCGAGCTTGTAACAGGAAAAAGCCTTGCCCAGATTTTTCTCTACTATGTTTCCAGCCTCGTATCCAGCTTCATATAGCTCAGCCATTTTGAAAATGGCCTGCATATCATACAGATCAGCCGCTCTCTGAAAAAAGGCAATGGCTTTTTCCATATTCTGCTCAACACCTGATCCACTTTCCAGACATAAGCCGGCGGCATGCAAGGCTGCCGCCTGCTTCTGCCCAGCAGCGCGCTCAAAATAGTTGAAAGCCAAGGCAAGATTTTTTTCAAGATGTTCGCCCTGCTGATATTGATTGCCCAAGGCATACTGCGCATTACTGTCCCCGAGTTCAGCGGCACGCTGCCAAAGCTGTATTGCATAGGTGATGTTTTGCTCCACGTCTTTACCATCGGCATATCTTTGCGCCAGTTTGCTTACCGCGTCACCATCTTCACTCTCAGCCACTTTGGCAAAGAAAGATGATGCTGTTTCCTTGTTTTGCCTGACCAGGTGGCCTTGCAGATACAGTTCAGCCAGCTTCAATTGCGCCGTGCCATGCCCGGCACTGGCTGACATTTCAAGCAATTCCACTGCTAGCAAAATGTCTTTCTTGTCCTCTTTAGCATTAAGTATGCCCATTGCATGCGTAAATACGGCATCCCTGTCACATGCTTCTGGTGACAGCCGCAGCTGCTTAATACGGGCATCTAATACTTCTTCCCACAGGACGCCCATCTTATAAACGCCATTCGCATGAACCCGCCAGAATTTGGCGGCGACTTCGTCCTTCTCTGTGCCTTTTGCATAGTCAAAATTCTGAGCCAGGCCACGCATTGCTGGCAAGTAGCCAGCATCCGCAGCAAAGGTAAACAAGCTATGCCTTAAAGTCAAATCGCTTTGCCAAGTACCAAGATGATAGAAAGAAGGTCCATGCTCGCTTTTTGCCGCCTGTCTTTTTATCTGGTGACTGATTTCTGTATTTTTCTGTATTCCATTACCGTACTCCATCATCGAATATAGATGGAACATTGCGTTGGAATCACCTTGCCTGGCGCGCATGGCGACATCTTCCGCCACCGGATAATCAACGACTGAATTTCCTCGCTTGATCAATTTTATTTCTTCATCACCGACAAAGAAATAATCAAAGTAATCATTGACTTCAATCACCACGCACTTGCGATCACCATCTTCCAGCATATCAACCACCCTGACCTGCTCGCCACCAGGCAATTGCATGATGTCATTGATCTGCATCAGGCTGCCGTCTTCATAGGCAATTGCTACTGGTTGTCTGGGAAAGGTTTCTAATTCTTCCGGTAAAAAATCCAACTTGGACATATTTTCCTTTTTTTTCGTATGGCTACCTATATGCTATCAAACGCCATTTGGCATCAATCAAACAAATCCAGATTAGTCGGTACGCCAGAGGGCGAAACAAACACACCACGTCGACGTAGCTCATTTGAAACTCTAACCTGGCCAAATGCTGGCTGTTCAATTGCAAACGCTTTAACTGCATCTTCAACGACATTATCAACACGATTGCGCAGATTTTAAAAGCCAGGGTCAGGTCTGACATTCATACATTTCCAACCCGGCGGGCAATTACGCGCTGCTAATCGCAAAGCCGGGGTCAGGTCTGACATTCATACATTTCCAACCCGATGGGCGATTATGCGCTGCTAATCGCCCCTACACGGGCTGTCGCCGTCGCCCCGTCGCGTGAATGTCAGACCCTGTTTTTTCTGACCCCGCGCCCGTTCTTGACGAAGGTGTTTGGCAAGTGCATTGAATTTATTGTTGTAAGATCCAACCAGAGATAGCGTCTAAGGCTATAGGCGACAAAGTTTCCTCGATTTTTCCGTATTCAGCCGATGAACCGCTGGTCGCGGTTTGAAACAGATGATTGAGTTTAGGCAGTTCTTTGATGACGACGTTTTTGTTCGCTTTCATACTCGCCCGTATCCCATCGAGATTCATTTTAGCGGGTACTTGCAGATCCAGTTCGCCATTCAAAACCAGTGTTGCTTGCTTCACTTTCGCCAAGGTCGGTGCAGGGTCGTATTTGATAAATGTTCTATTCCAAGGTCTTTCCAATCTGCTTAATTGTCCTGCGCCTGCACCCTTGGCCAGATCACCGTTTTTTTCCGCCTGGTCGAAATGTGCTTTCAGTCGCTCGCTGATCGTCTTGTCGTCTGCGCCCGAATTCATAATGGCATAGGCTTCACGACTTACTTTCTGCGCTTTTTCGACTTCGGTTTGGCTCTCACCATTGGCAAGTCCAGTTAGTCGACTCTGCTCCAGTAGTACAGCATCGATGCGTATGCTCGGAGCTGCCATCAACACGATAAATTTCAATTTGGGATCATTTACCGCCAGCATGGGCGCGATCAGCCCACCCTCGGAATGGCCTATCATTCCCAATTTGTCCTGGTTGATTTCAGAGCGGGTGCGCAGATAGTCCACCGCTGCTTGCGCATCGTCGGCAAAGTCAAAGGTCGTAGCACTCTTGTAATCGCCTTTCGATGCTGCGATGCCGCGTTTATCGTAGCGCAGCACCGCGATCCCTTGTTTGCTTAAATGATCTGCCAATACCAGAAAAATTTTATGGTCTTTAATGGTTTCATCTCTATCATTGGGACCTGATCCATGCACCAAAACGACTGCTGGAAATGGGCCCTTGCCTTGAGGTAGCGTCAGTGTGCCAGCCAAACTTATCTTGGCTTTTGCATTTTGAAAACTCACATCTGTACTCGAATAGTTGCGCGGGCTTTTTGCTATTGCTTCTTCCTGTGGGCGCTTTTTCACTTGCGCCGCCAAAGCTTCGGCGTCTAAACGCGTAAGCTTAAGTTTAACTTGCTGTCCCTGTGTCCAGGTGCCGAGCCATGCTTTCTGTGTCTCGTCCCATTTTGCTTCGTAATTGCAATTGAGTTTCGCAATGCTAAAACGCATGAAATTTTCACCGGCTTCTACTTTGTCAGCTTTGATGGATTCGTTGCCATCGTCAGGACTGATGACCGTAACTTCGTGTTGTCCCGCTTGTGTTTTAGTGACGGAAATATTCAGACGAATCTTACCTTCTATTAAACCTGTCCAATCCCCCACGGGGTCTTCCGCAAAAGCAGGCAGACTGGCTGACATGGTGAACAGCGTGCTGCAAGTGATGAGAAATTTTTTCATTTGGTATTCTTTTTAAATAGTGTTTGTTTCGCTTACTTGCGCTGTGCCGGTAGCATCGATTGACCATCTCGCGTCAGATTACAATGTGTTATTTTGCCATCATTTCCTATTGGAAAGCGAATTTTAATGTCGGCTAGCAGAACATTGTTGAAGACGATAGTCAGCGTAGGGGTGACAAGCGAAGCGTAATCACCCGCAAGTTGGAAATGGACGAATTGTGTCAGACCTAACCATGGCGCCTCACCACAAATCAAGTTACGTCCTTGAAACCGGCCCGAACGGGTTCATGAAACGGAGCACTTGCACAGGTTCGTCTTCAAAAATTCTATGCTTTGACCACGTGCTTTCTCGGAGGTCCCAGCCTAGCTGGGTTCCAATTAGGCCCGAAAGTATCTCGTCTTTAATATCAATAAACTCCAGAGTCCGCCCCGCCTTACCGCCCTTGATGTGGTTTGTGGATACTTCGACCCATTCAACATCCCGGAATGGCATCGGCCCACTTGGCCCCTCTAAATAGCCATCTACTGGAATAGTCAAAAGCATTCCCCAATCACCTTCCTCCGTCAGATCGTCGTCTCTCCAGGCAACGCGAACCCAGCAGCTGAGTTTCATCACCAACCCGCATAGTGGGGACCAATACGATCTTGCATCTTTCAAAATTTTCTCCTCAATACCTCTAATTGGCGAGTTGGAAGTGTACGAATGTCTGACCTGACCCCGAGCCTTGTTAGAGCTGCCCTCACGCCTGCTACTCGTAAATACCATGAATCGACATCGGTAAATCCTCTGCGATAATTTCACCTGTCTTTGTTTGTTCAAGAAATCGCATTGCCGTAGCATTTGCACGACGTTTTAGCAGCGGTGCCACCTTATCTATTGCCACAATTTGACCAGATTCACTCTTATAAAAAAGCTTTGGCGCAGCTATTTTTTCTGAAAAGTCAAAACTTACGCCAGTACATTTTTTCCCCATCGTCTTAATACGAAACGTCATTCGGGCATCACGTAAAATTGTCAATAACTGTTCGCAGGCTTCATGTAAATCCTTGACCGGATAAATTCCGTTAGGGTTGAGCTTAATAGATCCGGTGTACTGGAAATCGAAAGTGCCAGCACTTCGATTGAGTCTGAATTCGGCATCCTCGTCGTAAGCCTCTTTTAAGTCAGGTATGACGGCATTAAGTTCTTCGTCAAGTGGTAAATCCAATCGCATTGTTTTACCTATCAACTGAAGGGAAATGTTTTCGAGCGATGCATTACGGTCTTTAGGCATCAGTTGAAAAGTCAGTCGTATGTAGTTTTTTCTTTTTTTATATTCTTCGAACCATCTAAGCTCCTTATATGCCGCTCTATATGACATCCACTGAGGATCGCGCACCGAGGCAATCGTGACTTGCTGGGCAGGCGCATTGGCGTCCTGCGCACAGACATTAAATGCAGTCAACATCATGCCAAAGGCTAAAATGTAAATTCGATTATTTTTCATGTTTAACTAATTTGCGAGCAACTTGCTCCATTTAATAAGCTAGCTCACACCGGCTCAAGGCCACGTAGCAGCAACAACAGTCCGGATGTAAAATCGGTTTCAAAGTCATACCGCAAGACTTGCAGTTCTGGTAGCGAGAGCACGCCAGCCAGGGCTGAGGCCGGGCGGCTGAGTGGCCATAGGCCAATCAGCATCGCCATCGCCAGGCGTACAAACCTGACATATGATTCAAATGGCAGCGTTGGCGCGCTGAGGTGCAATTGTTCTGCCAGACCCACCATCAAAGCCAATGAGTTCAGCTTGAATTCGGTCAGGCGTTCGCGCGATACGTTGTGTTCTATGATGGATGGTAAAACGCTGAACAGGCGACACATCAGCGGATAAGCCACGCTTGCACCGGCGAAAGCCTGGGCGATCTGTTCTGCCGTGGGCTGTGGTGTAATGGCCAGCCGCTCGACCAGTTCACCGCGCCACAGTACCGATTCCTCCTCTAGCAGGGCCAGCAGCAGCGCCTCGCGATTCTCAAAGTAGCGGTACACGTTCGACTTGGTCATCTGCGCCTTGCGCGCCAGCTCGTTCAGGCCCAGATCGCTGACCTCCGTGCCGCCATGCAGGGCCGCCTTGGCCGTTGCCAGCAAATGCGTGCGGCGCTCTTCTTTTTGTTCTGGCTTGCGTGCGCGCTGGAATGTTTCTGATGTTGTCATAAAAAATAAGCAAAAATAAGCGTACGGCCTGCCACTGTATCGATTACCGTCGTGCTTTACAAGAAACTGGCGGTCTTACACATTAAAGACTACTGGTTGTTCAATTAAGGCATTTTACCCGGAGCACGCTGTGCCCACCCCACTGATGGTCCGGCCAGAACTGCTCGCCAGGCTGGACCCGGTAGAAGCGCTGGCCGGGGCTTGAATCAAATCAACATAGTGAAGCTAAGCGCAAGCCCGGATGACATCATCTCCGGGCTTGCATTATGTTGAATAGTGATTTTTTTACAACCTGTCGATCATGATTCAATTTATACTTATGTCATCTCCACTGATAAAAAAATTCCATGCGCTCATTTTTGACTAAGGCAGCTCTGCTCGCCTTCCTGTTTCCTGTTGCATCCACACCGCTGCTGGCAGGCGCCTTGTATGAACGGGGCTTGACGACTATTCCGCAAAAGAACGTCCCGCCCACCAATCCGCTTGACAAGTTTTTTGCCACATTCAAACCGATGAACCTGGTTGAAAAGACGGAGTTATGTCACGGCATACAGCGTAAGCCAGGCATTTTTTCTGATGACAAATACGATATGTACGTGATCCGCACCAAGGTCTATGAAAAGGCCCCTGACGGTGACAGCTATCTCTTTGATATCTATGCGCAGTTCAACGATGATGCCGTCACCGCGACTTTCATTTGGAACGCCGAAACTGCCAGCGGCATGACGACCACTGACATCACGGTCAAAACAATGTACCAGGGTATTTGCAATCAAAGCGCCGTAGTCTTGCGGACCAAGGAAGAGCAACTGGCGATCAGCAGTAAAAATCCTTCCTTTGCCCCTGTCACGGCCAAACCCTGTGAACCAGAGAGGACGGCGCTGAAAGTAATTGAAGCCAGGCTAGCCAAGGCAGAGCTTGATGCCGAATTTGATCCAGGCAAACGTGAAATATACAGCAGCTCATCACCCGCCTACCGGATTCAGGCAGCAACTGAAAATGCCACTATCCAAAGCAGGCACAATGTCACGATTCAATCCATCATGACAGAGAAAGTGATGGCAGAAAAAACTCTGATGGATTGCAAAAACCCGGGCAAACAGCAAGCAACCGCGCCAGCTACACCTGCACCTGATCCACTGGACCAGATTCGCAAACTGAAAGCCCTGCTCGACGATAAAATTATCACGCAGGAAGAGTTCGACAAGAAAAAGGCTGATCTGTTGAAGTAAGAACTAGCCGATCCGATAAGCCTCGCACGACGCGCATTGTGCGGCTAGTGGACTGTAATAGTCCACTAGCTATTGCGACAGACGCTGCCTGGCGATGTCGCCCACTTTTTTATATTGGTGCGTTATCGTACGATTTGCGTAAAAGACTTCACATGCCACGCTTGTCCGGCATTACACGATAGGCCGCTTTGAGTGCACCTGGCTCACACAATGCCTAAGACAAAAACAGGCTTACAGCATCACCGGCACCCTGTCAAAGCAACTGTCACGCCCTGCCCTGTATATTTAATATCTTGCACGGCCTTGGATACGGCAGAGTCGGCGCAGGTGATTCTGAAAGCCCGGTTTTTGCTCATGCCGGGGAACTGGCCATCGCGTGGCGCAATGTCCAGGCTGTGGCTTGCGTCGTTCCATACAAACCTGATCACTGAAAACTGGCCTGCCTGATAGCCATAGCCGTCGCCAGCATCGTCATACAGTTCAAACTGACCGTTCTTGCCGGCATAGATGCGGATTTCTGTGGCTTCGTCACTCTTCTGGTCGGCGTATTGAATCACCGGCCCCAGCGGCAGGATACTGCCAGCGCGTACCAACAGGGGGATGGTGTCAATGTCGGCAGCGACAGTGATGGTCTGGCCGGCCTCGTGGCGTTGGCCGGTTTTGAAATCGTACCAGGGATCGGTACCCGGCAAGTAGACGTTTCTGGCTTTGGTTTTGGGCGTGGTGACGGGGGCCACCATCAGCGCCTTGCCGAACATATATTGATCGGGAATGTTGAGCGCCTGCACGTCGGTGCGGAAATCCATCACCAGTGGCCGCATCATGGTGCTCTTGTTGTGGGTCACGTTCCACGATGTTGAATAGATGTAAGGGATGAGCCGGTAGCGCAGTTTGTCGTAATCGATCAATATTTTTTGTGTCGCAGTATCAAATTTCCAGATCTCTTTACCAGCCGACGTACCGTGGATACGGAACATGGGATTAAATGCCGCAAATTGATACCAGCGGGTGAATAATTCTGCATAGGCAGCATCAAGCTTCCCCGCGCCAAAAAAGCCACCAATATCCACTGACCAGTAAGGTATGCCGGTGATGGAGAAGTTTAACGCTGCCGGTATCTGACGACGCAATACATCCCAGGTGCCAGCGACATCACCCGACCAGGTGATGGCGGCATTGCGTTGCTGCCCCAGATAGGCAGAACGGGTCAGGATAATCGGGCGTTTTTCGGGGATGTCTTTTCGCATGCCGTCAAACACGGCGGTGGTGTGCATCAATGGGTAGGCGTTATACACTTCAGCACCCGGGCCTGCCGCTGTTTGTATGTTGCGCAGCTCGCCCCAATTGCCACCCAGTTCGGCTTCACTGGCATCCAGCCACCAGCCGTCAAAGCCGACTGTGCCCAGGTTCTTCATGATCTGTGACCAATACATTGCCCGCCCTTTGGGACCATACGGGTCATACCATTTGCCCTTGCCTGCGGGATACACATTGTTATACACCGGTGGGAAGATGGCACCGGCCTGCTCCAGTTCAGCCAGATTGGCCGTGCCGACATCAAAACGCGGCCAGACGGAAATGATGGCGTGGATATTTTGCGCATGCAGTGTGGCCAGCATGGCCTTGGGGTCAGGATAGCGGCTGGCCTCCATCACATGGCTGCCCCAATTAACGGGTGCCCAGTATTGCCAGTCCTGGACGACGGCATCGAAAGGAATTTTCAGCTCGCGGTATTTGGCGGCAACGCCCAGTATTTCTGCCTGGGTACTGTAACGTTCTTTGGATTGCCACAGGCCCCAGGTCCAGCGTGCCATCATCGGTGCGTCGCCCGTCAGGCTGCGGTATTCGGCAATGATCTGGTCGGCGTCGGGGCCATACATAAAGTGATAATCGATGCCACCACCCGCTTCTGAACGAATGCCCAGCAAGCCGTGGTTCTGCGGCAGGCGCACGTCGACATTGGTGACCGATGCATTGTTCCACATGATGCCAAAACCCTTTGATGCCAGCAACATGGGAACGCCGACATCGGTGTTCACCTGCTGTAAACGCACCGAGCTGCCGGTATAGTCCATCAAGCCATTCTGATGCTGGCCCAGACCATAAATGGCACCGCCATCACGAATAGCAAATTGCTGGCTGACTGCGGACGTGGGTGTCGGTTTATCTGCCAGCACACGCGCACCGCCGGGTTCACTCACGATCTCGTTGCCGGACTGATCGTGGAAAGACAGCGTGCCCTTGTTACGGTCAATACGCACCTGAAGAAAATCCGTGGCGATCTGATAGGCTGCCGGTGTTTCGCTGATGCTCCATTTGACTGATGTGGGCTGCGCTATCACCACAGGATTGTAGGTGCCAGGCCAGGCCGCATCCTTATGGAATCTGACCCGGATGTCCCGTGCGGACCAGGGTTCCAGCGTGATCGTGCCTTGTGCCGTCTGGGCGACGATACCTGTTTCTGTCTTGGTTATGGTAACTGACGACGCTGCTTGTACCGTACTGGCCGATGGCTCGGCTGCGATGACAATGTGGGGGGTGCTGTATGCGGCTAACGCCAGAATTGAAATGCACAGAGGTCGGACACAAGGGGACATTTTTTCTCCACTATTATTTTATTGGGTGCTCCTACCCAGAGAAAATAAAGGCTAACCACATGTCCTAATGAAATCCAATCACATTTTGCTTGTTGCTGATACCGATTCGAATATCAGCAACACGGGTTGAACAGACGTAGAACAGATGCTGAAAAAACGCTGATCACACGCTGCAATGCACAATCAGTCGTCAAACGCCCCCAAGTCAGGTGCTGCCCCTTTGTAAGGCAGGTTGACGTTGGTGCCCTTGTTTTTCAGGGCGCTGCCTGGTGCCAGGTGGAAGTGTTTGAGCACGGGCAGGCTGCCATCGGCTTGGCGGGGTGCATCCCAACCAGCGTTTGAGATACTCTGGAAGTCGGCTGCAGTGACACTTACCGGCAGGTTCCAGGAATTGAATTGATTATCTGTGCCTTCCATATTCGCTACCAGGGTTCCGCCGAAGGCAATGTTATTGCGCAAATTACCCAGATGGACTGGCTTGCCGTTTTCATCAATGCCCAGCATATTGAAATCGATACCGTTGTCAAAGCTGGTATTGTTGAAGAAGTCGTTCGCTAGCGGATGGTGATTGGCGTAAAAACCCGACACTTTATTATTGAATGCCACTGAATTCCGAATGGTATGCTTGACGCCATTTGCTACATATTTGCCGCCATAACCACCGAGCTTGAAGCCATTGCCATTGCCGTCTGGCAGCGATATACGGGTGCCCGGTATATAACCTTGCGACCACGTCCAGGAATTTTCTATCAGCACCGGGGAAAAAGCATTGATCAAATCAAAGCCATCATCGGTATTGGCCCAGGCGCGGCAACCACGAAATACATTGCCAGGGTTGTCGGCCTTGATGTGGGCACCAAAACCATCGGCACTTTGCCCGGCACCGTTCGAGGTGTAAGGGTCGTAGTTGTGGTGGGAATCGCTATTGAGGACCAGATTATAGCCGCCGTTTTTGATGAACACACCCGGCCCCATATTGTGATGGGTATTGAGTTGTTCAAAAATATTATGGCTGCCGTTGATCCACACCCCCCATGATTCATGGTTGAGGTGATTTTCTGGCTGCTGCGGCACGCCGGTGACTTCCAGCCCTTTTAAATGCAGCCAGTTGGCAACGACGTTAAAGCCTTTGACGCGGCAATCGTCTTTCATTTGCGAGAAATCAAAGACCGGTGTTTCACCCGGATAAGCCCAGTAACGAATCGGGCTGCCATCACTGCCACTCTTGTCCAGCGTGACAGCATTGACGGTGTCGGTGCGGGTGGCACAGGTATTGACGCCTGCGGTGTAGGTATAGTTACCGCCCCTGAAGTAGATGGTGTCACCAGCGGTTGCGGCAGTCTGCGCACGGGCGATGGTTTTCCATGGCGCTTCTTTGCTGCCGTTTGCAGCATCGTCACCAGTCGGTGCCACATAATAGGTGGCGGCGCTGCTTGCTGCGGACAGGCTCGCCGTCAGGCTCATCGTCAGACTTACCATCAGGTTGGCTACTATCAATTGCATGTTCATCTTGCGTTGACCTCTTGGGCATCTCAATAAAACAGAGGGACAAGATACACGCACCGCATGTACCCCATCCCCCTCATTCCTCTTACATCTGTTGCAAGTCTATCAGTTTTCAAACGCTCCCAAATCAGGTGCAGAGCCGTTGAAAGGCAGGCCGACATTGGTGCCTTTGTTGATCAGGTCACTGCCAGTAACCAGGCGGAACTTGTTCAACACCGGCAAGCTGCCATCGGCCTGGCGTGGCGCATCCCAGCCAGTGGTGGATATGCTTTGGAAGTCAGCTGATGAAACCGTGACTGCCAGGTTCCATGAATTGAACTGATCGTTGGCACCTGTCATATTGGACACCAGTGTACCGCCAAACGCAATATTATTGCGCAAGTTGCCCAGGTTAACTGCATTGCCATTCACATCAATGCCCAGCATGTTGAAATCGCTGTTGTTACCGTAGCTGGTATTGTTGTAGAAGTCATTCGCGATCGGGTGATGATTGGCGTAAAAACCCGCAGCCTTGTTATTGAAGGCGACCGAGAAACGTATAGTGTGCTTGGCGGCATTGGATACATACACGCCACCATAACCACCCAGCTTGAAGCCATTGCCGTTACCTGCTGTCACGGGTGTCGTGGTGCCGGGCAGATAGCCTTGCTGCCAGGTCCAGGAATTTTCTATCAGCACCGGCGAATACGCATTGATCAGATCAAAACCATCATCCGAATTGGCCCATGCACGGCAGCCACGGAATACATTGCCGGGGTTGCCCGCTTTGATGTGGGCACCAAAACCATCAGCACTTTGGCCCGCGCCATTGGAGGTGTAGGGGTCGTAGTTGTGGTGGGAATCACTATTAAGAACGAGGTTGTTGCCACCATTCTGGATGAACAAGCCCGGCCCCATGTTGTGATGGGCATTCAACTGTTCAAACGTATTGTTGCTGCCGTTGATCCATACGGCCCATGATTCATGGTTGAGGCGGTTGCCGGGTTGCTGTGGCGCGCCTGTTACTTCCAGCCCTTTCAAATGCACCCAGTTGGCGACCACATTGAAGGCTTTGACGCGGCAATCATCCGTCATTTGCGAAAAATCGAATACCGGTGTTTCACCTGGATAAGCCCAGTAACGAATCGGGCTGCCATCACTGCCGCTCTTGTTCAGTGTAATGGCGTTGACGATGTCAGTGCGGGTGGCACAGGTGTTGATGCCTGCGGTGTAGATGTAGTTGCCGCCTCTAAAATACACGGTGTCGCCGGCGGCAACGGCTGTCTGGGCGCGGGCGATGGATTTCCATGGTGCTGCCTTGGTACCGGCGGCGGCATCATTGCCGGTGGGCGCAACGTAATACGTGGCGGCATTGCTTGCAGCAGACAAACCCAACATCAGGCTTGCCAGTATGAGTTTTTTATTCATCTTGCGTGTCTCCTTGTTACATCGTTGATATACATTCATATGCCGAATGCGATGTGAATGCGTTAGGGATTCTTACTGATCCTTGATCGCATTATCGAACGTATATCACCGGAATTGTACGAAGTTAACCCGCGTTTTCGATCATCTTGCTGATTCTTTTATCTTATGGCACTGCACAAAAATTTGCTTGTTCGCTTGATGTAAGCCTGTTCTGTACACGCGAGAGACAGGCGCACATCACTTCATGCAAGTCAGAAAACTCTCTTTGTTCAGCGTGTATTTGCGACTAAATTTTCCCGTCTTGTGTGATTCGGAATGCAGTTCCAGGCAGGTATCCAGTCTGTTATTCACTGCCGTCAGACAGACCGCATCACCGGCACAGGCTGTCTCGGCCAGGCTGCGTGATTCGGCAACAAATTTGGCTTTCTGATCGCTTTTCAGACCGGCGATAAATTGAACTACAACGATCAAAATGATGATCGTCACCACCCAGCCGATTATCTTTGACAACCAGGATTTTTTCGGTGGATCTTCAGCATCGGTAATCTGGGCATGGTTTTCAGACATGGGGGCGCTCTTTCACAGTGAATGGGCTTGATTGACATTGAATACAGCGAGAAAGTGAGAAAAACCGCACAAAAACACATAAGCGCATAAGCAAATGCGTAAATTGCATTCACTTTCCCGACAGGCTTGTGGGCATTGTATTCAGCCACGGCTCAGGCAACAATGATGACTATGTCAGGTGCGGCTGACGACGGTTGACACCGCGTCAAGTGGCGGGGCAACTCTGTAGAATTTATTTCACTGCCAGGCCCAGTCTGTCCCAGCGCACCGACGATACCCCGTATGAAAACGAGATCAGCTCTACACGGGCGTAAATTTTCTCGGCAGGTACCGGACCAAAATGGCGGCTGTCAAGACTTGCGTTGCGGTTGTCACCCAATACAAAATAACTGTCGGGCGGCACGGTAAATTGCTGATTGCTGACTTGCTCTGGCTTGCTGAGATCATGAAAGGCATGTTCATCCGCAATCGCCTTGCCATTGATCAGCACCCGGCCATCACGCATGGACACCTGCTCGCCCGGCAAACCCATGATGCGTTTGACGTATTTAAGGTTGGCCTGCGCAGGGTTCTGCAACACCACCACGTCACCGCGTTGTGGCTTGTATCCAGCAAGCCCGCCTGATCCACTATAGGCCAGGGTATTGGCAATGAACTTGTCGCCGACCAGCAGCGTGGTTTCCATCGATGCGCCTGGCACATTGAAGATGTCATAGCCAAACAGAGTGCCACGGATAGACATGCAATACTGCACCACAGCGTAAGCACCTATGCCAATTGCCAGCAGCACATACCAGCGTTGCAACCAGCCACGGCTTGCCAGTGGATGACGCCGCGCCAGCCTGAACACCACGATAGACGACACCAGCCAGAAACCGGTCAGCACCAGGGTCACCAGCAAAAACCCCAAGGCAGAAAAAACCAGGCCGGCGCGACCAGCAATCAACAGCACCAGCGGAAAGAAAAGAATAGTGGCCGCCGCCAGTGCCAGCCGGTTCAGATACACCAAACCCAGTCCGGGCATAAAGAGATTCAACAAGACTGCGAGCCAGGGGCGGGATTTATAGTCTGTAGTCATAGCACGCTGTTTTCCATCTTGAACAAGTCATGGGCCGGAATGTGCACTTGCGCATCAGACCCTGGTCACCTTCTTGAAATCCCTGGGCCTGAAACCCATGGCGGCCAGTGCTGCAAAATAGGTGACGGCAGAAGCCGTCAGCACCAGCCCCAGTGCACCGGCACGCAGGATGGGTGTGCCGCGCATGGCCATCCAGTGGAATTGCTGCGAGGTCCACAAGGCCACGCCCCCCATCAGCAACAGAGCCGCGCACAGCTTAACCAAGAACATCAGCCAGCCTTTTTTAGGCTGATAAATGCCACGCTTGCGCAAGCCCGTGTACAGCAAGACCGCATTCACACAAGCCCCCAGGCCGACCGAAAGCGCAAGGCCAGCATGCGCAAAGTAAGGCACAAACACCAGGTTTAGCAACTGCGTGACGATCATCACCGCAACAGCGATTTTGACCGGGGTGCGGATATTTTGCTTGGCATAAAAGCCGGGGGCCAGGATCTTGACGACGATCAGGCCCAGCAAACCCAGGCCATAGGCCATCAGTGCCTGAGATGTCATCTGTACCGCATGGGCAGTGTATTTTTCGTGATGATACAGGGTGGCTGTCAGCGCTTCGGGGATAGTGGCCAGACCAACAGCAGCGGGCATGGCCAGCAAAAAGGTCAGACGCAGGCCCCAGTCCAGCAGTGATGAATATTCTGTCGCATTACCATCCGTGTTGGCCTTGGACAGGCCAGGCAATAAAATTGTGCCCAGCGCCACGCCCAACAAGGCCGTGGGAAATTCCATCAAACGATCAGCATTGGCCAGCCAGGTCACGCTGCCATCCGGCAGTGACGATGCAATACTGGTATTGATGGCGATGCTGATCTGGGTAGCAGATACCGCCAGGATGGCCGGCACCATATTGCGCACAATGCGGCGCACGCCTTCATCTTGCCAGGCCGTGCCAACACGCCAGCTAATGCTGGGCAACATGCCGACACGGATCAGGGCTGGCACCTGGGCCACCAATTGCAGTACGCCGCCAACAAAGACGGCAATCGCCAGCGCATAAATCGGCTGATCCAGAAACGGTGCCAGAAACAGCGAGCCTGCAATCGATGACAGGTTATACAGAACCGGAGTAAACGCCGGCACCTTGAATTCGCGATAAGTATTCAATATGCCACCCGCCAGCGCCACCATGGACATGAACCCAATATACGGGAACATGATGCGCGTCATGACGATGGCAGCATTAAACACATCTGGCTGGCCGGCTTTACCCTTGGCCATGAAGTACAACAATATGGGTGCACCAGCGATACCCAATATACAGGTCAGCACCAGTGTCCAGGTCATGATGGTGGATACATGGTCTACCAGGGTCTTGGTGGCGGCATCACCCTGCTTTTCTTTGTATTCTGCCAGGATGGGCACAAAGGCTTGCGAAAACGCGCCTTCGGCAAACATGCGTCGCAACAGGTTGGGAATGCGAAAGGCGATGTTAAAGACATCGGTATAGGCATCGGCGCCGAAACGGGTGGTGATCAGCACGTCGCGCACCAGGCCGGTGAGCCGTGACAGCATGGTCATGCCACTGATGGCAGCAAGGGTTCGTAATAAATTCATGGTGCGGCATTATACTTTGTCATGCCGATGGGGATGGAAAATGACAGTACATGGGGTCAGTATCCACCTATTTTAATGCAAAATTAATAATTCAGGCTTTGCCTGAAACCGCCACCAGCGCAACCAGTTGCCTGCTGACTTGCTGCACCACGCCAGCCCAGTCACCCGCCTTGCCTTGCCTGAACAGGCGCACCACACCCGGATACCAGGGGCTGTCGTCGCGCCCATCCAACCAGCGCCAGTCAGGCTGATAAGCAGGCAGCATGACCCAGCAGGGCTTACCCAAAGCCCCTGCCAGGTGCGCCACGGCGGTGTCCACCGTCAGCACCAGGTTCAGTTGCAGGATGATGGCGGCGGTATCTGCAAAATCATGGATGTGCGGTGCCAGGTTGGTCAGTTGCGTGCTCAGTTGCGTGCTCAGTTGCTTGCTCAGTTGCTTGCTCAGTTGCAGGGGCATGGCAGCAGTTGCATCATCGTCTGCATGCAATTCCCCCGCCCCCTTTTGCAGGCTAAAAAAATGCACCCCCACGACAGCGGCCAGCGGCTGCAAGACCTGCAGTGCGTGGATAGAGCGGTCAGCATCGTTTTCAAATTGCGGATTGCCCTGCCACACCAGGCCCACGCGCAGATCGCTGCCTGCGATGCTGATGATGTCGGCATGCTGGTCCATATCTTCCGGATGGGTGTACAAATATGGCAGGTCAGCGGGAATATTGTCCAGCCGCGTACCAAACAGGCCAGGCAGGCTCAGTGGTGCCACCCAGTAATCCCAGTCATTAATGGTCAGATTATTGGTCCGATTATTGGCGATGTCTTCATCAAAGGCCCATGCATCATCCAGACCATGCAGGCTGCTGAACAGCCTTTTCAAGGCCGGGTGGCACAGGCAACTGACACGCGTAGCACCACGCTGCTTCAGCAGGCTGGCATAGCGGGCAAACTGTATCATGTCGCCATGGCCGGATTCAAACAGGATGATAATGGATTTGCCACCCAGGTCTTGCCCCAGCCAGCGCTGCACGGATGGTGCATCAGGCAAATGATCTTGCAGCAGATTTTGCAGCATATCCAGACTGTCCCGCGCTTCCAGCATGGCCCAGCCTTCTTCATAGCGGCCCTGACGCAATAACAGATACGCCAGGTTGAATGCCGCCTTGCGATAATCCGGCGCCAAGGCCAACGCCTGCTGGTAACAGGCTTCGGCCTCGTCTTCACGCTGCATGCTGGCCAGCAAGACCCCCAGGTTGGACCAGGCAGGCACCCTGCCCGCATCCTGCGCCAGAATCTGGCGATACCATTGTTCGGCCTCTACAAAGCGCTTTCGCGCCGCCAGCATGACAGCAAAATTCAAGGCAATCTGCAGATTGTCGGGGGCCAGTTGCAAGGCGTGCAGATACGCCGCCTCAGCCTGCACAAATCGACCTTGCTGTGCCAGCAACCAGGCCAGGTTGGCATGTACCTCTGCCAGATCCGGCTCCAACACCAGCGCTTGCCGGAAGGCGGCTTCGGCAGCATCCACCTGGCCCTGCGCCATCAGATCATTGGCCTGATAGAACAGGGCTTCGGCCGCGGTGACGGTGTCAGTATCAGTGTCAGTATCGGGGTTCATGCATTTTTATGCAGATCAACTTCAGGCAACATGCCATGGTAGTCAACATTATAGCCTGCCAGTTTGTCATCACTGCGCCAGCGGTTCGGGGGAATCGGGTGCCAGGTCGCTGATCAGTTGCACCAGCGTGCGCGCAGGTGCACTCAGGTTAGCCTGCGTTCTGTGTACCAGCCCGATGTCGCGATGAAAGGTGTGTGCGCCAAGATCAATGGCCCGTACCGCCGCTGGCCAGCGCTTTTGCGCTGCTGTCTGTGGCAGCAAGGCCACGCCAACGCGGTTGGCGACCAGTTTAACGATGGCATCCAGTTCATCCACCTCGCAGACCTCTTGTACCGGAAGATGCAGCTTTCGCAAAAAACGATCAACCTGCCGCCCACCGAATGAAACACGATCGTAACGAACGAAGGGGTGCTGCGACAGCAATTCCATCCAGTCGTCCCCCTTGGTATCGCGCGGAACGATGAGCCGGAAAGGCTCGCGCGCCAGCGTGGTCCAGCGCAAATCGCTCTGCAACGCAAACGGCGGGCGGATGATAGCTGCCATATCAATTTCCCCCGCATCCACCATGTTGAGCAAGGCCATGGACAAACCTGGCAGTACGCGCGTGCGGCACCCCGGGCATTGGCGATGCAGCGCTGCCAGCGCATCTGGCAGCAAAGAACGCTGCACTGAAGCGATGGCCCCTATATTCACCACAGTTGCCGGGTCGCCTGCCGTGGTTGAACCCAGATTGTCGTAAAGGCGTATCAGTTCCTGCGCTTGCACCAGTATCTGGTGACCCATCTTGTTGAGGCGGGCCGAACGCCCCGCACGGTCAAACAAAGGGAAGCCAAGTTCGTCCTGAAGGCGCTGCATCTGCGCGCTGACGGCTGCCTGTGTCAAGCCTATCTTGTCGCCCGCAGCAGCAAAAGTACCCTCTCGCGCAACGGCCACCAGGGTTTTCAGCTCCCGTATCATTCATCAATCCTTTTTATGAATTTCAAAAATATATATTGATATTATTTCTTAATCGGGACTTCTACAATAGGTAATCAGCGACATCCGCATCTGTCCGTTGTCACTGCGCAACCCAATAAACCACCACCCGGAGAACATCAATGAACCTGTCACCTTTTCACCTGGCCATCCCCGTCTATGACCTGCCGGCAGCACGCCGTTTTTACGGCGAAGTCTTTGGACTGGAGGAAGGTCGATCCAGCACGCAATGGGTGGATTTCAATTTTTTCGGCCATCAGTTGGTCATCCATGAACATCCTAAAACGGCATCGCAAGAACAGGTACATTCCAACCCGGTGGACGGCCACGACGTGCCGGTTCCACATTTCGGCGTCATATTGGGCTGGCAACAATGGGAAGCCCTGGCCGAACGCCTGAAGTCATTCGGTACCCAATTCGTGATAGAACCTTACATCCGCTTCCAGGGCCAGGTCGGAGAACAGGCCACCATGTTCCTGTTCGATCCTTGTGGAAACGCCCTTGAATTCAAAGCCTTCCAGAACATCGACCAGCTTTTCGCGAAGTGAACTGAATGGCACGCGTATCAGCTCGTGCCATTCAGATTATAAAAAATACGGGGACAAGTATGAAACGGATTTCTTTGGTTGTTCAAATTCTCACAGGACTGGTGCTAGGTATCCTGGTTGGATGGTATTTCAACACCCACCCACTGCATCAGACATGGGTAACGGCAGAAGTATTGAAACCATTGGGCGACATCTTTATCAGGATGATGAAGATGATCGTTGTACCCATCGTCTTCTGCTGCATGGTGCTGGGCATTGCTGGCGGCGACAACAAATCATTTGGGCGCATGGGAGCGAAATCGCTGGGCTATTTCTTCGCTATTACCAGCCTGGCGATCGTGATCGGTTTGTTGCTGGCGAACCTGCTACAGCCCGGTGTCGGCACTGACATTTCAGGTATGGTGCACGGCGGGTCTGCCGTGAAGATAGAACCAAGCAAAGGCGCGCTGGTTATTCTGCAAAACATCGTGCCAGAGAATATCTTTATGGCGCTGTCAGAAGGGAAATTGCTGTCCGTTCTATTTTTCGCCGTTCTGTTCGGCTTGTCCCTCAATTCCCTGCCGAAAGAAAAAAGTAGCCCGGTGGTAGCGGTGCTGCAAGGTGCACTCGATGCGATGTTCAAGGTTGTTGGCATCGTCATGGCTTACGCACCAATCGGCGTCTTTGGCATGATAGGTGCCACTGTCTGCACCTTCGGCTTTGCCTCGCTGCTGCCCTTGTTGAAGCTGATCGGTGTGGTCTACCTTGCACTGATCATTTTTGCGGTGCTTGTACTGGGTGGTATATGCTATCTGATAGGCGAAAATCTGTTCAGGCTGATCCGTTATTTCCGGCACGAACTGCTGCTCGCGTTTTCAAGCGCCGCATCAGCCGCAGTCATGCCACAGTTGATGGGCAAGCTGGAAGCGTATGGCGTTCCACGTCGTATCGTCAGCTTTGTTGTCCCCGTCGGCTACGCATTCAATCTGGATGGTGCATCGATCTTCCTGGGTGTGGCGACCATCTTCATCGCCCAGTTGTATGGCATAGACCTGAGCGTCTCACAACAGGCGTTGCTGGTGATCACCATGGTGTTGACATCCAAGGGTGCCGCAGGCGTCCCCGGTTTTGCCATCATCATACTTTCAGCCACATTGGCTTCGGCAGGGCTGCCATTGGATGGTGTTGCACTGATTGCCGGCATATTCAGGATTATTGACAGCGGAACCACGACTCTCAATGTACTGGGAAATGCCATTGCCCCTCTGGTGATTGCCTGGTGGGAGAAGGAAGAGATAAGCCGGCCTGACTTGCGTCGCGTCGGCAGCGAAACAATGCAGTGATAACCAGCCACCACGAAACGGTGGCTAGAACTCATTTCATAAATAGGGATGAGTTCTAGTGGTTCGACTTGCGCACAGCAACGCAAATAAATAGCTTGCTATATGCGCTTGCTCTTTGCGCTTGCTACAGAATCGAGCTGATGTTGTATCATCAGCTCGACAGCCGTGCGTCAAGGTGCATGCAGGAGTGGTGTGATAAAGCAGCGATACATTCAAGGGAACCTAGTGAACAGCCATATTGAACCCGTCGACCTGAAAAAAGCCTATCGATTGATTAACCACGGCCCCACCGTCCTGGTGTCGGCCCGTCACGGTGGTATAGATAACGTCATGGCCGCGGCCTGGGCCTGTGGACTGGATTTCGCGCCACCAAAGCTGACGGTAGTACTCGATAAAACTGCCAAGACGCGTGAGCTTGTCGAAAAAAGCGGCTCTTTCATGATCCAGGTGCCAACGGTCGCGCAATTGCAGTTGACGCATGAAGTCGGTACCCATAGCCGCTTCACAGAGCCGGATAAATTGGTGAATGCGGGTGTGCAACTGTTCAGTGTCGAAGGCCATGACCTGCCTTTCGTCGCGGGGTGTTCAGCCTGGCTTGCGTGCCGCTTGATGGTGGAGCCAGGCAATCAAGAAAAATATGATCTTTTTATTGGCGAGGTCGTGGGTGCATGGGCAGACACGCGCGTTTTCAACAATGGACATTGGAACTTCGAGAGGGCAGACCCGGCCTGGCGTAGCCTTCACTACATTGCTGGCGGACACTTCTATGCAATAGGGGACGCCCTGTCTGTCGACGAAGGCAGTAAATCGTAGGTCAACCGTAGGTCAACCATAGAGGCAAATACGGCTGGCATTTCAGGCTATAAACTTTGCATAAGGCCCCGGTTTCTTCACGCAATGGCAAGACTGCGGCTTAACTTATATGCGCCTCGCCAGATAGTGCATCCCCCTTGCGCCATTGAACGCATGCTTTTGTTACACTGTGCGCAAAGGTAAAAACCATCGCGGTCTTGCCCCATCCTATTTGCACGGAGTATCTCATGCCAGCCATTCGTACTGTATTTACCGCCCTCGTCGCCACAACCCTGCTCGCTGCACAGTTCATCACCACCCACAGCATTGCCGCACCGGCTGGCAACATCCCCAGCCTGGAAGTGGCCGTCAAAAACCTGAAGAACAGTGGCTTCCAGGGCATCGTCTTTGCTGCCCGTGGCGATAAAATCTTGCTGGAAAAAAGTCTGGGGGCCGTCAAAGACAGCAAGCAAACCTTCCGCTTTGCCTCCATCACCAAGCAGATGACAGCCCTGCTCGTCATGCAGGAAGTGGAAGCCGGCAAGCTGCAACTGGATCAGCCGCTGGGCACCTACTGGCCCGACTACCCCAACCCGCAGGCGCGTGCCGCCACCTTGCGGCAACTGCTGACCCATTATTCCGGTCTGTACAATGACATGGCCAACCCAGCTTTCCACATGCTCAACGCCAACAGCGGTGACGACATCCAGAAATTTGCCACCGGCATGTGCGCGGGCCCCAGCAACGCCGCCCCCGGCAGCAAGTTTGATTACAATAATTGCGACTACATCGTGCTGGGCGCATTGCTGGAAAAAATCAACCAGCAAAGTTTTATCACCCTGCAGCAACAACGCATCTTCACCCCCGCCGGCATGAACAGCGCCAGCTACTACACCGCCGCCCTGCCCGACGTCAAACAACATATCCACGGCAGCCTGGGTGGCAAACCCGAGCCCGAAGTCAATTTCGCCAGCTACGGCCCGGCCGGTTCCAGCTTTGGCACATTAAAAGACCTGCATGCCTTTGACCTGGCTTTCATCAACAACAAACTGCTGTCGCAAAATAGCCTTGACGTGATGGTCAAACCGAATGCCGTCGGCGGCGCCATCGGCGTCTGGTCCTACCCCTTCAAAGGCGCAGACGAACGCAACCCCACCATCATCGTCGAACGCCAGGGCTGGATAGCCGGCGTACGCATCCTCAACCTGGTGGATTTGCAAACCCAAAACATCCTCATCCTGGTCAGCACCAACGGCGACCTCGACCTGAGCCAGACCTGGGCCAATCAAGGGCCAGCGGCGGAAGTGTTGAAGGCGCTGATTGTGACGAAGTAAGAGCAATTGCAACTTAACACGATTACAATTGCGATAAAAGTCATTGAAAAATTTAGTTGTAGGGCGTGAAAACACAGCACGCCATTTACCCAGTGCCGCTGTAAAAATGCTAGCGATGTCAAATATAACGCCAAATAGATAAACAACAATGGAGACAGAATGAAAACGTGCATTCATGTGACTTTACGGTATTTGCTGCTTTGCTCATTAATCTTGACCTTTTCGGCAGCAAATGCCGAAATAAAACCAATAAATTTGCCAACTGCAGAAGATGGAAATGTAAGCTACCAATTCAATACCGAAACCAAACTGCCGATGAGCGTAAGCGATGAACGTGCTGAAGTCGTGGCGGTCACATTTATGGCGCTGCCAAAGGAACCCAATACGCCCCTATATTGGGCATTTGGTTACGACATCAGATTCAAGAATGGTGTCGTCCCCACTTCGATTAAGGTTGAGGATGAAAGAAAAAAACCGATTACACAAGATGTATTTGATGCCAAACCTTCATTGAACTCTGGTCTATGGAAAGCACATTCGAAGCCCGTGCTTTTAAACAATGAATGGTTCACCGCAATTACTGCCAAGGACCCGTGGATACTTCAGGAAAGAATCACCATTCTCTATGAAGATGGCAGTAAATCTGTTTTGCATCAACTTGCAGTCATCACAAACCCAATGCGATTTAAAGTGCTTGAAACAATTATTGGGAAATCCATTTCTGAACCATCAAAATAGAACTTCGCACCGTCCCGTCCGGCAAAACGAACCTCTCCTACAGCATTTTGAAACAAGCATGTGGTGGTGTAATAAATCTGATCGCGGTGTGTTGCAAGTGTGTTGTTCGACTGCGTGACTATAGGGGGCTAATGGGTGACCCTAGCTTCCGAATGACCCTAGCTTCCATCATATGAAGAAAAAATTGAAACTTGTTTTATTGTTTTGTTTCGTGTTGACTTTAATGTTGCCATGGATTATCGACTTTGGATCATATGCGTCTGATTGGTCTTTCTCGGCACGGTTTTTTTTGGGAATTGTCGGTTTGTTTTTG
Source organism: Undibacterium sp. Di26W (assembly GCF_049340265.1). NCBI lineage: Bacteria > Pseudomonadati > Pseudomonadota > Betaproteobacteria > Burkholderiales > Oxalobacteraceae > Undibacterium > Undibacterium sp. Di26W. The sequence goes on along the minus strand of NZ_JBMPOR010000024.1, from coordinate 97,025 downwards.
GCTTTGGGAATTATTGTTGCCGGTCATTTTTCTTGGCGTAAAGTGATTTTTGTCGTATTAGCTTATATTTTTGGGCACTGGTGGTTTATCTTGTCGTGTGTTGTTTTCATAATTTGGAGTATCAATGGATTTGCTCCTTGATTGTTCAGACCAGCTGTCTACAATCAAAGCCAGGGGCACCCCTTGGGCTGTAGGCTGGAATTTTTAAAAAGCGCCGACAAATTTATAAAAAATTGCCGTTTCCGCGTTAGTGTTTTTACGAAATGGACGCGGGTGAGACAATGACGACAATTCAACAAACGCTCGTTCGAGTCGGATCAAGATAATTAAATTCAGCCGCTTCGAATCGCTCCTCTAGATTTTCAACACCATTAATTTTCTTATATTCGACTTCACGCTGAGTAATGGGAATAAGCCATAAAAACTTCACGCATTTCCCGTTTTCGATCTCCATATCCTCTAGCTGCGGCCCATCCAGATAAGGAAGGGAAATCAATCCATACTCGCACTTCGACTCATTTATCCACGACTTTCCAAAATTAACAGAATCGCCAAGACCTAGCCTTGCCCCGGTCCGATGAAAGTGAGCAGTCGCCACCATGAGCTCCACTATCTCCTCACTTTTCTCTGGACTAAACATGTGTAATTCAATAGGATATTCGTCAGATTCTTGAGACATGCAACACGTTGCATATGTCCACATATTTTTATTTGCGCGCGGCGCAAATTCAAGAACCGAAAATTCCTTTGGTAAGTCACTCACCGGCCCTTTTGCAAAATCGATGCCGACCCCTTTCGATTTCCAAATTTCGGCATAGTGTGAGATTACTTTCTTCTTGTACATTGAAGCCCCTAATATCATAATCCGTACTCCTTCTTCTTGGCACGAGAATGTCATCTCCCCGTGCAACCCCAAATATATACGCGCTTTTGCACAGGCCCTCAAAGCCAGAGTCAAGTCACTTAAGCAAAAATTCTAAGTCATTGATTTTCAATGGATAAAAATCTCGTGTTTGCTTCGACGCGATTTTCGGCAGGGGCCGATTACTACGCAAACATGACGACATTTCTAAGCTGACCGCCGTGCATGTCGATGTTTGAGGCAAGACGCCAAGCAAAGCAAACTCAGTCAGTCTGCACGGTCTCACCGCGAGGCCATGCAAACGCTGCGGGCATCTCGGCCAGAATTCCCTCATACGGTTTCACCGTGCGGGGTCACAGGCCAGGGACAGGTTCTATATTACGACAATTCTACGCCGAGAAAATGTATGAATGCCAGACCTGACCCAGGTTTCCGGCTATGTATTCAGAGATTTGGACGCCGTATTGGCAGAAATTGAATGGGGATAAATGGCAGTGAATAACAGTTTGTAATTGTCGTTCTTGCTATTAATTAATTTTTAATTTAAATTAGCAACAATGCACAATTCTGCTGTTCAGGTTGGCAGCCAAGTTCCCTTATTTTCATCGCAAAATGCCTTAAAAGCATAGGCAAGTGTATTGAATGTTTGTAAGAACACTTAAACAATCAAAACTATTCGCATTCAGACTCACAAAAAGGAAGATCTAGTGACATCACTAACCGTTTCAGGTTTACCAGCACTTGCTTGGGAAATAGGATTTGTAATCGTTGGCGCGCTACCAGTTTGGTTTGGTGCAAAGATTACAGATGCGACCAATCCGACATTGGTACGTTCAGTTTTAGCACTTTTCTTAGGAACAATTGGCAGCATTGCCGGTTTCATGATTGGCGGCCCTTTGGGAATATTTTTAGCGCCTGTATCTTACATACTTTCTTTTAAATTTATACTCGGCACTTCTTTAGTCGGTGCATTTTTGTTAGGCATTTTATCTTTGTTTGGCTATTTTTTGATGGCAAAACTAATTGGTGGAGGGTTCTCTGTTAATGAAGAACCTAAAGAAAAAGTCGACACGCAGACTTCCTTTTTTTAGAACAAAGAGCGACGCAACAAGGCTAGGGTTCACAAGGCAAGGCTAGCGGTCGGACCGTCATTTCCAGAGCCGTGGGCGATTAGCAGCGCGTAATCGCCCGCCTTGAGCGGAGCCGGACCTTAATATACCAAAGCACCCCCGAAGGGTTTTTACCTGATTTCCTGAGTTTTCTTAGTTCGTCAATTACTTCAGGCTTCAAAAAAATGGTCATCGGTATTCCATTTATTTCAGTTTGATAAAACGGCGGGGGCAGAGTTTAAATTCGTGTATTGTCGATACCCGGCGGGTAATTACACCCTGCCAAGCGCACCTTGCGCTAAATTCTGGATAGCAAATGCGTGCGAATACGCAGAGCTATTCGCACCTACGCTGGCTTTTGCCCTATTTAACAACCCGGCTATTTTTAATCATGTCATACAAAAGCTGTGCCGCCGGTGACAGGCGGGCGGCTTTGCGGGCGACCAGGACCAGGGTTCTGGAAATGACAGGGTCTTGCAATTTGATCACACGCAGGCGTGGATAGGTGCCTTTTTGCATGGCAAGATTGGGCACGATGGCGGCGGCAATACCGGCTTCTACCAGGCCCAGTGCGGTGGAATTGCGCTGCACTTCGTAATGTATCTGCAAGCTCAGGCCAGCTTGGCCACCCTCGCCACTTTGGCGGCCTTGCATGCTTTCGCTACCCAGATAACCATCAAGCAGCGCACGGTTGCCGCTGGCCTGCCCGGCAAAGATCAGCGGGTGTGATTGCAACTGTGCCCAGGTGATGCTCTTGCGTCTGGCCAGCGCATGGTCGTCGCGGCAGACCAGCACAAACTTGTCTTGCAGCAAAGGCGTGGTGCTTAGTTCTGGGTGATTGGGGCCAGCCAGGTTGATGCCAAATTCGGCTTCGCGCCGCAATACGGCTTCGGCAACGCCGACCGATGCGTGATCGAGTATCTTGATACGATTGTCGGGGAACAATGCCGAATATTCACGGATGACCTGCGGCAGGTAACGTATGCCTGCCGTCGGTATGCAGGCAATCGACACATCACCGCGCTGGGCTTTGCCTGTTTCGCGTATCTCGGTCAATGCTGCTGACAGCTCCTGCAGCAGACGTCTGGCTTGCGGCAAAAAATCCTGGCCCGTCCTGGTCAGGGCGATGGAACGCGTGGTTCTTTCCAGCAGCGTCACCCCCAGAAAAATCTCCAGATTGCGCAGCCGCTGCGTCACCGCCGTTTGCGTGACATGCAGCACATCTGCCGCCTTGTTGAAACTGCCATGGTCTGCAATGGCGACAAAAGCCTGTACCCCGAGGATATCGATTTTCATAAGAAAAATGAATCAATTGTCTAAATAAATTCATTGTACTTTTAATTGGCCGGGTACGAAGATAGCCACATAGAAAAAATTTTCCTGGCTTTCAAGAGTGCCTTATGTTGAATCCCCCATTGCCCACAGTTGCCGTTGTCGTTGCTGAACCTGCCAAGCTGTCGGCGATGCGTCTGTTTTTTGCCTTTTCAAAAATTGCCCTGACTGGTTTTGGTGGTGTCATGCCCTTTGCCTACCGCGCCCTGGTCGAGCAATACCGCTGGCTGAGTGCAGAAGAATTCGCCCGCTATCTGGCCCTGAGCCAGGTCTTGCCCGGCCCGACGATCTGTAATGTGGCATTGATGATAGGCAAGCGCCATGCTGGCATCGCGGGTGCCCTGGCCGCCATGGCTGGCCTGATCATTGCCCCTTTTCTGCTGGTGATAGCGCTGGGTGTCGCTTATCAGCGCTTTGGTCAACTGGCCATGGTGCAGGATGCGCTGACCGGTATGACGGCAGTGGCAGCAGGCCTGGTACTGGCAACCGCCGTCAAGATGGCGATGCAACTGTTTGGCAAAGCTGGGAATGCCGGTAAGGCTGGTAAGACAGTTGGAATTGACAGCCCGCACAAAGACAAAACGCGCAGCCACCAGGCCACTTTGCAGGCGGTCTTGATGGCATTGGCCTTTGCCGGCCTGGCCTTGCTTAAATGGCGTTTGATTGTTGTGTTTGTCTTGCTGGCGCTACCTGGCAGCATCGTCGCTTATTTTTTGAAAGATAAAAATGGATGAGCAATCCCCCCTGCTGGACCTGTGCCTGCACCTGTCCTTGTTGTCGATGATGGCAGTCGGCGGCGGCCTGGTGATGATGGCGCCTGACATCAGCCATTTTGTCGTCACTGAAAAACACTGGGTGACCAGCGCGCAGTTCGCCTCTGCTTATGCCATCGCGCAGGCAGCACCCGGCCCCAATTTATTGTTCATATCCCTGGTGGGCTGGCTGATCGCCGGCTGGACGGGGGCGATTGTGACGACCCTGGCAGTCATCGTCCCATCTACCGTACTGACCTTGTCCGTCGTCAGCCTGAAGACATCAAACTTCAACACCCGCCTGACAGCCGCAGTGCGCGATACCTTTGCGCCGATTTCCATCGGCTTCTTGCTGGCGACAGCCTGCCTGTTCAGCCAGTTGGACCATGCCAGTTGGCGCACTGACGTGATCACGCTGCTGACCGCCGTCATCGTCGTGCGCAGCAAGCTCAACCCCGTCATCCTGATTGCCGCCGGTGCCGTCGCAGGGATGCTGCACATCCTATAAGCTCAACTCAGTTCAGGAGGAATACATCATGCCGGACGCACATACCAGCCTGACCCTGCAAATGCTGGAATGGATACAGCAACAGCCGCGCAGTTATTCAGAAGTACTGGACGCCTGGCACAGCACCTGCCCACGCCTGTGCATCTGGGAAGATGCCTGTGCAGATGGCTTGATCAGTTGTGATGGTGGTACTGCGGGTCTGGTAACTGTATCGGCAAAAGGCACGGATATGCTGGCAGGCACAATAAAAGTACCTGTGTCTTTTCCAGCCATGAAGCAGATAGATGAAGGTATGAAAAATTGAGTTGCTGAGCAGATGAATAAATTATTCAGCAACGAAACACAAAACCCCAAAACAGAAACAGCCATGCTCTGTCAATCGGACTTCGAGCACGGCGAAAAAGATACTTCACTCTCCATTCGCCTTGGAAACAAGCTCAATGGCTTCTGGATCAACAGCAATAGAGTGAATCTCCGTAAATCCGTCTTGTCTTATCCAAGCTAAACTTACCCAAACAAGTCCATCGTCATAAACATCAAATACACTTAACGTTTGACCAAGCATAGCAGAAACATCCGCATACTCATCGCCTGTTATCCTCCTAAGAATGGAGGGTCGGATACTCAATAAACGAACAAAATCCCCTTCTTCAACTATTCGACCAAATCGGTCAAATCCTGATTTGTTAGCCATTTTCTTATTCCACTTACGAAGGATCAAGGACTTACAATTGTTTCTTAAGATATCTCGTTTTTTTACTGAAAAAAAGCGGCCTAGGCGGAATATATGCGGTTAATCGCATGTCTAACCTGGCTGCGCCCTACTGGTTACTTATACCTTCTTGCCAAGCTTCTTTTTTGCCTTCACTATATTTTTTTGAGATGAATTAAATATAATCTCATCCTCTGAACTGATCGTTTCATACATTTTTATAGCAGCCAGATATTTACCTTGGTCAAATAAAGAATTTGCGAGGTTGTAGGTAATCGTGGAACTTGCGGGGAAAAGTTTTTTACTTTCTCTCAAAAAATTTTCAGCCTCATTAAGCATTTCATTTTCCGAGTAACAGTTTCCTACAGCGATCATAGCGTCTAGATCATTTGGCCAATGAGCTAAAGCTTTTTTGAATGCATCAGTTGCAAGTCCATATTCTGCTTTTTTGTAAAAAATATCTCCAATTATGTACCATGCATGATTAGCATCGACATCATATCGAGATTGAACATTATTTGTATTGGAATCCAATAATAATTGAAGCGCCTCGTCATACGCCTTTTTCTTTAATAGCAAATGAATTTCATCGAAAACATCACTCATTATATAAACACCTTTTAACCGCAGAAATACGGATAAGGAGGTAAGTTCTCAGGTACTTCTATGAAGTAAAGATCATAAAGTAAGGGTCACATGAAGTCAGGTCTTATATTACGACAATTCTACGCAAAGGAAATGAGTGAATATTTATCGAAAATTTTACGTATAAAAAACCGCTCTGGTCAAGTGAGTGTTCGAGTGGTTTTTTATTAGACTGCCGAATTTTTCAGGCTTTGAACATGTCACCAATCTTGTTTTTAATGAGGGCCTGAATCAGTAGATGGACACTGATATATTTCAATAGGAGTTGGATAAAAATTGCATGTCCATTGCATTCCCTTTTCTGTAAAAACTGGTTTCGCAATCAATGTCACCTTCCCGCCGATGCTCTTTACTGTAATAGTACCAACTTCACTCACATCCCAGTAGTCAATACCATTCGCATATATAAAATCATTCGAGAAAAAAGGTTTAGAAGTAGTAATCAAAGCACTTGAAGTTGTTTTGTTTTGAGCGACAAAATCTCTAAGCTCAAAAAAAACCTGATTCTTGTAGAGCGCGTGCGCACGGCAAGAATAATTGCAAAACGGCCAAATTAAAAAGACAGATATTATTGCAACTAATAGTACGGGAAATATAAAAAACAGTTTTTTATAAACCAGAAAGACATTTAACGAAAACAATTTTTCTTTACACATACAATAATTTTTTCTCTGTATCAGCATGCCACCCGAGATTCAGTCGTACAACATTTCCGAAAGCTTTGACAATACTTTTCCATCCCTGTCTGAATGAACAGTGCATTCAGCTTTGTCAAACATAAAACCGGGGAACAAGAAACGGTGCCCTTCTCCTTCTTTAATTTCATAATGAAGCGTTTCTTTTTTCCCGATCTTTTTCTCAAATTTTTTAATTGCCAGTGAAATATTCAAACCTATCTCAACCTCATCGCAAAATGTCTTCGCATCATTTTCAGCAGACCAGTTTGCGTACAAAACGGTGGCAGTAAAAAACATCAATATTAAAATTAGAGACAAAATTATCTTCGTTACTTTACGGTGAATCTTATTCTTTGGGGGGGATGTATCACTCACGGGACTTAACTTTCAAAAAAAATCCGCCATTTAGTAATGCCTTATATTCATTTGCGCATACACTCGCGAATACCAGATCGTATGCGACTTTCCATGCCAATCCCCGGCCAAGGAAAACAGGGTGATGTAGACTTTGGAGCAAACCATTGACGAAGTGCGATGCGATTATTTTTCGTCACACTGAGGTTTATCATCACGTTGAAATGTAACAGTTTGATCTGGTGCTTTTTCTCCTTCAACAACGTCTTTTTTTTCAAATAAAACATGTCGAATAGAGAAAATCATGGTTGGAACGAATAAGAGAAATATGCACGGAAAAATAATCCTTCTGATATCCACCCCGAATAGTTCGATTAACGAAACGAATAAAAGGACTAAAAGAAACATTAGGGAAAAAAGTATTGAAATAAGCTTCATTTTTCACTTCCTATTTATCATTTTCGCAGCCTCACAAAGTTGCGTGTATTTGAAGTAAGGATCAGGTCTTACATTACGACCATTCTACGCAAAGAAAACGTGTGAGTATTTATCGAAAATCTCACATATAAAAAACCACTCGCGTCAAAAGAGTGTGCAAGTGGTTTTTTATTGGGCTACCGAATTTCTCAGACTTCAAACATGTCACCCATCTTGTGTTTAACGAGCACCCGCTATCATCCCAGTCATCAATATTATTGTATTATTGGAGCTCAGTCCACCGTAGAATTGGGTTTAGTTCTTTCTGGACTGCTTGTGAAAAATACGAATTTCAACGCCTGTGATCTAACGGACCTCATTGCAATTCGTGCGAATTTTTAGATACCTGTATTTCAGGCCAGTCGTCTTACATGAAAATGTCGACGGATGCCGTCGTTCGAAACCTTTTCAATCGCCCCACTTATACCTGGATGTAGCAAATGAAAATATTTAAAAATATTCTTGTAACTACTTTGTTGCTCATCTCTCTTTCTGGCTGCATGACTTTATGGTGTGGAGATTCGGCACGCCATACGCCTGCTGGTGCAGTTCCATGTAAATAAATAGGATCTACAATCAGTGCGTTGGCGCACAAACGCAGGACAAAAAAAGTAATGGGTGCCATGAATAAATCTGCGTTGCAACTACCTATGTGCGCAGACGAACAGACATGCCCGCCCCTTATACGTAATCTTCTTCGCACGCCACACTTGCGAGACTGAAGTTCCGGTCAAAATCACCCAACGCGGCAACCTCGCTTCCTTCTGTCGCTTGGCGCTGAGCAATGAAAGCCCCTTGCATATTAAGCGCAGCGTCTGGACGCTAGCTCAAATACGTCTCTTCTTGATGAGTTACATTTCGATGACAACGCAAAGCAATGCCGCAACTTATCCGGTGATATATAAAACGACCACCGTGGACGGCGTGAAAATGTTCTATCGGGAAGCGGGGGCGAAAGACGCACCCGTTATACTCCTGCTTCACGGATTTCCGTCCTCTTCGAGAATGTTCGCCACGTTGATTCCGCTGCTGGCGGATAAATATCACGTGATCGCACCGGATTACCCGGGGTTTGGTCACAGCGATGCGCCGCCTCCCGACAAATTTGCATACACCTTCCAACATCTCGCGGGTTGCGTGGACAAATTTACCGAACAAATCGGCATCACCAGCTACGCTCTCTACCTTCAGGACTACGGCGGTCCGATCGGCTTCTGGTTGGCTGTTGCCCATCCGGAGCGCGTCACTGCCCTCATCATTCAGAATGCCGTGGTCCATCTCGAAGGATTGTCGGAGGCATGGACCATACGAAAGGCATTTTGGGATAACCGTGCAGCTTATGAAGAAAAAATGCGGCAGGCGCTTCTGTCACCTGATGTCGCGCGCCAGCGGCATACGGGTGGTGTTACCGCTCCAGAGCAGATAGACCCCGACACGTGGACAGATGAGTTCGCATTCCTGACGAGACCGGGTATGGATCGAATCCAGCTAGAACTCATGTTCGACTATCGCAGCAATGTCGACGCATACCCCCGCTGGCAGACCTACCTGCGCGAGCACCGTCCCCCGACTCTGGTCGTGTGGGGCAAGAATGATCCGCTCTTTACTGTCGACGGTGCGCTCGCATTCAGACGCGAAATCCCTGACGCCGAAATTCATCTGCTGAACGCGAGTCACTTCGCATTGGACGAACAAGTGAATACCGTAGCGTCACTGATGAAGCAATTTCTCACGCGACCTTGTTAAATGGTGGTCATTGCATAAAAGGCCCCCAAGCGGGCTCTATGATGTTGCCCGCCTTAGTGGTCAAGCGTTGTTTCACACGTCCGTCTACCGACACTACGACCAGTGATTTGCGGTTACCGGACCGGGTCGCGTAAATGACATATTTACCGTTCGGGGCAAAACTTGGAGACTCGTCATCAGTCGCGTCCGACAGCCGCTGTTCCTGGCCGCTGGCAAGATCCAATGCGAACAGTTGATAGTTGCCATCACGGCGAGAAATATAAGCCAGGGTTTTTCCGTCAGCCGAGATACGCGGGCTGGTATTCTCGCCGCTGTTGAAGGTCAAGCGCTGGGCCTCGCCGCCGTCTGAGCTCATGCGGTAGATTTGTCCTTTGCTGCTACGGTTACTGGTGAAATAAATGCTCTCGCCGTCTGCGGACCATTGCGGTTCGGTGTCGATGTCAGTGCTGTTTGAGACGCGGCGTAACCCGCTGCCGTCGACGTTAACGGTGTAGATCTGCGTGTGCTCGTCTTTCGACAGCACCACTGCCATCTTGTTGCCCCTCGGTGCCCAAGAGGGACCCGAGTTGTTACCTTTTTCGTTTGCCACCAAGGTGCGGGCACCAGTGACCAGATTCTGCACGTAGACCACAGGCTTATTTAGTTCAAATGACACATAGGCCAACTTGGTGCCATCCGGTGACCATGATGGCGACATGATTGGTTCCTTCGAACGCAGCGCCACCTGCTCGTTCTCGCCGTCGGCGTCGGCCACCATCAGATGGTAGTTGCTGCCCTCCTCCTTGACATAAGAAATGCGGGTCGAGAACACGCCGCGGATGCCGGTCAGCTTGAAGTACACGTCATCGGCGATCAGGTGGGCGGTCTGGCGGGCGAATTTAGCGGTGACAGCCTTGCCCAGGTCAGATATTTTTTCTTGCTTGACAGTGTCTAGCAGTTTGTAGCGCACGTCATAGTGGCCATCGGCGAAGACGTCGACGGTGCCGACCACCAGCGCGTCGGCGCCCTTGGCTTTCCAGCCGCTGTAGTCAATGTTGTTGAGGTCGCTCACGACGCCGGCGTCGATGATCTTGAAGGCGCCACTGCGTTCCAGGTCGGCCTTAATGATTTCGGAGATTTTTTGCGGTGAGACGCCTTCGTTGACGAAGCCGGCCACGGCAACCGGAATCTGGTTGCTGCCGACGCCGGAAATCTCAACCCGCATCTGGGCATGGGCGCCGCTGATGGTGGCAGCAATAGCCAGGCAGGTGAAGAATATACTACTCAATTTTTTCATATCAATGCAATTTCTTCCAGCTTGAAGTCAAGGAATTGGCCACGCTCTACACTCTCACACCGACTCTATTGGTACCCGCCGAGCGTGTGAAAAAAAGGGGCACGGGGAAAAAGGGCCAAGTCTTATATTACGACAATTCTACGCCAAGGAAATGTGTGAATATAAGACTTGACCCCGGCTTTGTCACCACGGCTTTGAGCGCGTTTTGAATCTTTGAATTTCTGGAGTTTCCATTGGCGCTACGGCGCTAGCAGTTATTTCAAGCGGCGAGATACTCGCCGATCGCAGCCTCAACTTGCTCGCGCAGACGCTCCTCTGCAACGACAGATCTTTCTTTGTTGAGCCGTTGGACGCAGATAGCAATTGCGGATTGGACCTGATCGGCAAGATATTCTTTCGTTTGAGATTTGGTCATTGGCTGCCACACAGCCTCAGGAATTTGAATTTCCACCTTGATGTAGCGCCGTGCCTTTTCGAACCGTAGACGAGTGATGCCCTCCGCACCAAACTTATCCAACGACCCATCAACGCGAAGAATGATGGCGTACTCGTCTATTGCCGCGCAATGCGTAGAGGTTACGTGCTTTGCGAACGCATGGTAAAGGGGAACCTTGAGCTCGCCGACCAGACAAGGCTCTGGCCCTCCCATTTGGGCGCCGATCGAAATAAAATTGTTTGCACCCAGGCTCGTATTCATGTGTCAGATCCTTCAGTGTCAATATCCGGGTTTCTACTGGACTGCCACAGTTTAACTAAATCGGAAGTAGTGGCCAAGTCTAATATTACGACAATTATACGCAAAGGAAATGTTTGAATGTAACGCCTGAGCCAGGCTTTGCCGTCTCATGTTCATCGCCCGCTGTCACACCTGATCCAACGCCATATAGAACGACGCAATGTGTGAAAAAAGGGGTCAGGTCTCGCATTACGACAATTCTATGTAAAGGAAATGTGTGAGTATAAGACTTGACCCCGGCTGTTCACAACCACTGCTCTTAACGGCAGCAGCTCAAGGCGGCTTGCAACCTCCGTCAGGACAGCGGTTGCAGGAGGCCTGCTCCCATCTCTTCTACAGCAAGCAGCTTCACAGTGTATTACTCTCACTGTTGCTGCGTTCACAGCACAACGAACGTCGAACAGGACGGCAGCAGCAGCAGAAAATGCTACTACATCTTAACTTTTATCGTTATTATCTAAACGTCCCCTATAGAGAAGTTTATCAACAATCATACTTACAATTACCCCACCAAAAAACAATGCGCCAAGAGCTATTGAATTTGTATATAACGTATTGAAAAAAACATTTCCAGGGAAAAAGGGAATTAAACCAAGTGGAATACAGACAATTAATAAAAAGATTGATACAAAAATAATATCTCTCTTGTCAATATTACGAGATTTTTTTTCATTTTTCATTTTTCATTTATGAGTAATGTTATAAAACCACGTCCTACCGCAGAAACGAAACAAAAAAAACCCAAACAGAAGCGGTCAGACTTCAAATCTGTTTGGTTTCGCTCTTTTTCTCCCACGCCTCTCGCGCCCTGAACACTGGCCTTCAGAACGTGCTCAGCTCAGTTTGCGCTGAGCACGTTCACAGAAGAGTGCAAATCCCTTTGCATATCTCACAGAGAGTATTGAATTTTACGCAGGATGCAAAATATTTTATGGACATCCAAAAAATGTAGATCGGATGGAGTGCTGTTATCAGTTACGAACAATCCTAGATTCACCGGTTCTGTCATTGATAACAACCATAATATTTCCGTCTACAACCAGAGTCTTTTTTACAAAGAAAACTGTCCAAGATTTATCTTTTTTTGTAAGCTCAAAAAAAACTTCTGGATCATTAAAATCAGTCAATTTAATACCCCTTTTTTCCGCCATTTGTTTTGCCATAAGCAAAGCGCTCTCTTTCGAGAAATTGGTCCTCAATACAGGTTTTGACGCATCTTTCGCACTTCCCGTACAAGGAGACAATAAAATTGCAGCGATAATAAGCGTGCTTGCCAGCAAATGATTCCAAGTATGCATAATTTTCCATTTAATAAGGGAAAAGGGGTCTTACATTACGACAATTCTACGCTAATGTAATGTATGAATATAAGCGTGGTAATCGGCCCCTGCCGAAAATCGCGTCGAAGCAAACACGAGATTTTTACTCATTGAAAATCAATGACTTAGAATGTTTGCTTAAGAGACCTGAACCCTACTTTTTTCATCGCCCGCTGTCACACCTGATCCAACGCAAAATAGAACGACGCAATGTGTAGTGATTGCGAAAACTCGCCACTGGCGATCATCGCTTTCACTTCAGATGGATGGGCGAAAGATTCAATGATGTCTTCGCTGGCATCCAGTGTTTTTTCAGCCTGCCGTTGAAGGCCGCGCGCAATAAACAGGTGGATGCTGTTTGTCTGGCGTGCTGGGTAGGCGTAGTATTTTCCAAGCAGGGTCCAGCTTGATGCGACGTAGCCCGTTTCTTCCAGCAATTCGCGCTTTGCTGCTTCCAGCACAGACTCACCGGCATCCACCACCCCACCCGGCAATTCGGTACAGACCACATTTGCCGCATAACGGTATTGCCGGACCACGAGAATTTTTCCATCCGCAGCCTGGGCAAACACATGTACCCATTCGGGTTCTTCAACAACGTAGTAGGGTTCAATGATCTGGCCATTGTGCAATTCGCAGGTATCAGCACGCAGGGTGAGCCAGCGGTCATCAACAATAGATTTGCTAGCTAACTGACGCCATGGATGCATGTTGATCGCTTTCAATCTGACAATAAGCGCCATTGTAAAACACCTGTCGCTGTCGTTTGCGGAGCATCAGAAAAATGTATTTTTCAGCTTAATGCTGCTTCGACCCCAGCGTCAATATCGCTGATAACAGTCGCATCAACTCGGCTTGCCGGGTCGTTCCTGTTTTTTGAAAAACCGATCTTAGCTGGCTGCGCACTGTTGCCACTGATACCCCGGACTGTGCTGCAGCCTGGGACGGGTTGGCACCATGCAGTATCAACAGAGCGATGCGCGCTTCGGAAATGGTCAGGCCATAAATCTGCCTTAACAGTTCTGTTCCGCTTGAAAACGGCAGATCCGGATCATGCACCAGCACCAGTGCCAGTGGCCTTGCAGGACCGGATAATTGCGCATGCTGAACCGGCAGTGGCGTGACCAGGATTTGCAATTGCAGGTTGTCGGCCATCTTGCTGGCCTGCACCCCGCCGGCAATACAAGGGCCATCAACGCCACAGGCGGCACGGATCAAGTTCACCAGCCTGAGTTTGTTTGAGCCGCACAGGGCAATGCACCCAGCCGTCACATGCAACATGGTTTGTCTGCGGAACAAGGCCTCGGCAGCCTGATTGGCAAAGACAACATGCCCAGTTTCATCCGCAATCAGCATAGGGGAACGCAATTGCGCCAGCATAGCAAAAGCCAGATCGGCCTTTTGTGTCATGGTTTCGCAATGCAGGCGCAGACACAAAGCTCGCTGCAAATGGACTAACAGAGGGGCCAGATTGGCTGTAGCATATTGACGATGAAAGGGCTGCCCTATTCCATATTGAATGACCAGAAAACTGGTGATCGCACCGTTGCGCAACACGGGAGACACATTAATGGAACCCAGGTCAAATTTGTGCATGAAATCCTGGTAAAAGACACTGCGCTGCATGGCCCACGTGCCGACATGCTGATGATCGATATACCAGCTGCCAAGCGCTATCTTGTCTACCCAGTCAAGTGCGGGATCATAGGAAAAATAATGCGCCTTGAATTCATCACGACAGGCTTCCGTCAAACCTATACTTTCATTGACGATCACGGTATTGGTCTGCCGGTTCAAGGTGGTCAGGGCAACGTGCTCACTACCTATCATCTGGCAAAGCAGACACAGGGCATTACTCCAGGCTGAGGGTGTCAGTATCCCTTCATAAAACTGCGTAATGATCTGGTTCGCCAAGGCATCATCATGCTGACCCACAGTCACCCCCTTCTCTGGTAGTGCATGTCAATTTTCCTGGTGGAAATTTCTCTATTGGAAAATTCATCGGGAATGCCATTTTTCTAAAAAAAATCAGCCATTTCATCCATTTGGATGATGTCATTTGTGTTAACAAATTTTATGCTTAATTTGTCAACAAATCATGAATTCTTTGTGGGTGAACTCAATTTCAGTTCGATTCTTGACTGGGAATGTGCATGCATTGGCTTGGGGAAACCATCAAAGCATCCGAGGAATAAGAGGCAGATGGGCGGATGCGCTCTATCAACTTGACCAATTGGCAATCCGTGCGTTCAAAAAGCTATCACTTACAAAATAAAAAAATGGAGGGTATTGTGCTGATCAATTATGTCGAAAATCTGTTTGCCTCACTTAAAAAATATAGCTCATGTGCATCCATCAAAAGAAGTCTGATTTTTCTTGCATTGGCCATGTCGGCGCAAAACTGCTTTGCCGTGACCTGCATGGAAAAATGGCTGCCTATGTTTTTGAAAGAAAAATACTCGCCAGAAGATATTGATAAACTGTTGGCTGTTGCATGTAAGACGCCTGTTACTCTTGTCGCAAAAAGCAACGTGGTTGCGCAACCTGATAAAGCTGCTGCCGCCGGTGAGCCAAAAGCCGCCACTGAAACGCCACAAAAACCGCCTGTGCCTCCCGTTGCAAGTGCTACCCCTGCTCCCGCATCAGCAGCGGCTACAGATCCAGCCGAGAAAGGAAACGCTGATAAAGCCCTTGACAAGGCATTAGTTGCCTTCCCATCACCGGCAAGTGATAACGATGACTATCTGGGTGATCGCATCAAATATGGCTACAGCCGGTCGGCCTATAAAGTCGACATGCTATCTGACAAAAAAACACTCACACTGGTATGCGTTCCGCAATATTTTACACTCAAAGGTATTGGAAAATTAAGTGTAAAGCTTGATCCAGCAAAAGATAGTAAGCTTGAAAATGCATTTGTGGTAACCGGAGTTGAGTCAAAAAAAATAGATAGCAAATTATGCGAAGGCACGACCACAATTGCGCTAGGAGAAGTAGTCGTTTTTTCGCAAAATGAAACTGCATCCACGCCACCCGACCGCTACGGTTTAACATACGGAACGCTCATGGTGCCCTATAAATATCATGTGGGATCCAAAAACTTCAGCGGCGGCACCTCAGTGGGTGGTTATCTGGGCTATCGACAAGAAAAATCCGGCCTGGGGCTGGGCTTGCAATGGGTGGGCTTCGTGGGAGCTGGCCAGATACCAGTAACACAAAGCGTCAACGGGCAAGACAAAACACAAAATCTGACAGGTTTTAGCTACGGCTTAGGTATACTCGGTACCGTAAAAGACAAGTTTCACATGGGTTTTATTTTGGGTGCGGACCGCGTCAACACAGATGCAGGATACAAAGACAATGGCAAACCCTGGATAGCGATTGAAGTGGGTTATGCCTTCTCTAACTGATTTGCAATCATTCAGGAGATTTACATGAAAATAGTAGTCGACCGTTTCATCTCTGACGACGAAGCCACCATCAGCCATATCACCGTAGACGGGCGTTTTGTCTGTTTCGGCCTGGAAGATGAATATCGCGTCACGAAACTGGTGAACGAAACCCGCATTCCCGCCGGTACTTACAAGGTGAAGTTGCGTACCGAAGGCAAGCACAATGAGCAGTACAAAGTACTGTTCCCGGATATCCATCGCGGCATGCTGCATATCCAGAATGTGCCTGGCTTTGAATATATCCTGATCCATTGCGGTAACACACAGGCCGATACATCGGGCTGCCTGCTGGTGGGCACCAGTGCCGTCACAGACACACATAATATGTCCGTCGGTGCCAGTCGCCCTGCTTACAAGCGCCTGTATCCCATTGTCGTAGACGACGCCGCCAAGGGCACACTGGAAATCCAGTTGATTGATAACGACCGGCAAGCGAGTCTGCGGTCTTAGTGCTGGTTGCAGTTAAGGTGCAGTTACGCCACAGGTCTGCATGAATCCATGCAGACCTTTTTTTTTGACCCACCCTGCTATACCCACCCACCTGTAACGTTTAATTACACAATCACCCATGGCGATTGAATAATTAACATGCCCTTACAATTATAATATCCTGTAACCCAGTACCCAGTAGGTAGATGTCCTGACTGGGCAGGCAGCCGCCTTTTTTCCACCACACGCGAGGTCTATGCAAGATGTTGTCTTTACTAAAGCTGAATTTTGTCAGGAACGTGTTGATCGGTTGCTTTTTACTTTACCTGATAGGAAAAATCACCAGCGTCCAGTACATCCAGAATATATTGGGCTTGCCGGTGCTGTTGTGGATCGCTGGCAATGTCATTTATGGGCTGGGGCATAATCGGCGTGTGCGCAAGAAGTTTGAGAAAAAGGTTCATGCCTTTTGCAAGTTCACTGACGACAATTGCCTGGACATTTGCGATGGCAGCGCCATCGCCATCCATTACGACAGCAAGACCATTTACCTGATCAACAACACGGCCCAAATCGCCCTGCAGCCATCGCAAGTCTTACGCTGGGAAATCGGCATGGCCCGTGACGAGGTTAAAGCCAAACTGACCTCTGCCACCGACTATGCACCTAGCAGTGCAGAGTTCACCCAGAAACAAGGCGGCGTGTCCCATGTCACGTTCTGGATAGGTAATGGGGCCTACAACGTCTTTACCGTGCTGGTGTCTTCCGAAGCGATTGTCAACCGGCTCAAGCATTTTTCGCTGGTCAACAATATCGCCATTGCCTGAATCTTTTTGCCCCTGAGACCCTCATGAAGACTTTACGCCTTGCCTTGTGCGTGGCAGTGGTCAGCGTCAGCTTTGCTGGCGTAACCATGGCCAGCCACGCCCAGACCTGGACGGACATGCCTGCCATGGACACCAAATCCAATGTCGTCACCCAGCGTGCAGATAGCCCGATCTACAGCCGCATGGCCAGCGACCCGGCGTTCCGTACATTTGCCCATGATGCCATCAACGTCAGGGGCGAAAAACTGAATTATGAGCTGGTGCTGGAATCGCGCGCCGCCTTGTTTAACACCAGCGACCTGCGCAAGGTGTATGAAACCCGCGCCGGCACCTACTATGTCAGCTATTGGGTGAAAGAAAGCCGCAACTACCGCCGCATGCCCTTCCGTCGCAATGCTTACCTGGCCCTGATCGTGGTCGACACCGTGCCAGCAGACCAGAACAGCCCGCAGTTCAAGGCCGTTGCGGGCAAGCTGCCGTATGTGGTGTACCAAATCAAGTGGGATCAACCCAAAAGCAATGACCATGGCACCATCCGGGTAGACGACAGCGGCTCTGCCGTCAAATGGAATTGCAAGACCAAGGACGGCCGCGCCATGCCGACCATGCTACAAACCATGATCATCCACAAACCCAATTTCGAAAAAGAAACCGAGTACTACCACACGGCGTATTACGTCACCGACGATGGCCAGTTGAAAGACAACGGCTGGGGCAAATCCAACATCTGCACATCACGCAGCGTGGGACCGGATGATGAGGTGTCGAAGTGGGTGAGGTTTTTTGGTGGGGAGTGAGGCAACCATTCTCATACCTGACACTATCATTGACAACAGCGCCAGGTATTTGCCTGCTTGATTTGACTATGGTCGCGTAGGTTTTCCGCTACCATTTTTGGCGTTCAACATGTTTTGGTAATTGACTATTCAGACAATATATTTACCCCTCCCCAAACTGCGGATAACTCGCCCCTTCCAGCATGGATTGCACCGAGCAGTTCACGCCTGGCAGGCTGTCCCAGCTGGGGTCGCCCGGTTTGGTTTCGAGCATATTGGCCCAATGCAGGGTTTGATCGCCGCCGCCTGAGGTGGCCATTTGCATTTGGAATACCCATTGCTGGTCGAGCTTGCTCATGTGGCCAAAGCCGGTCACGATGGATTCGCGCAGGCCGCTGCCACGGATAAAGCTGATTTGTACCTGGCCGTTGGCGGTGACGGTACCGACCATGCTGCGTTGTTGTGGGCTGCCGGATGCGCTGCTGCCCTGGTCGGCATCAGTAATAATGGCGGATGATACGCCCCAGAAATAACCGTTTTTATAGCCAGAGATATGCCAGACGGTTTGGTCGACTTTCCAGCTCAGCAGATTATCTGAAGCTGAAAACCCCAGGGCGGGCAGGTCCAGGTAAGTCACGTACCAGTAGGTATCAGCCAAAAAATCCCAGGTAGTGCGATTGATGTCAGACATGTGCGTCTCCATTCTCAAGCTAAATACCACGACGTCAGGGAAATACCATGATGCCATTATAATATTAAAATGAAAACTTAAATGCAAATTTACTATGTACCCAAGGAAGACTCCTTGGATGGAGGCAGGCAGGCTATCGATGAACATTCGTAGGTATCAAGCCTACCTGGCATGAAACGAGCGCTAGTCTTTTTTAACTTTGCCCGCCTGCAAGCTACGATGCAATAGCGCACCCACCAACATGGCTGGCAAGAATATCCATGTCTCCCAACTGGGGCTAGCCAATGAGGCGATGGCAGGGCCAGGACAATACCCGCTGATTCCCCAGCCGATTCCAAAAATAATCGACCCGACGACCAAATTGCTATCAATCGCCGTCAGTGTTGGAAGATTGAAATGATCTGAAAACAGTGGCTTGTTTCGACGCAATATCCACCTGAATGCAATCACCGTCACGCCAACGGCAGCACCCAATACGAATAGCAAACCCGGATTCCAGTTACCCGCCAGGTCCAGAAAATCAAGGACTTGACCGGGGTCGGTCATACCTGATATCGCCAGCCCTAGACCGAATAAGAGACCTGTAACCAGGCTGCTTAGGCAGAACACGAAGCTAAACATCAAAATACCTTGAATAGATGACGGACAATCATCGCAGTGACGATGCCGGTCGATAAAAAGATCAGTGTTGCTGCGATGGACCGTGTCGACAAGCGCCCTATTCCACACACCCCGTGGCCGCTGGTACAGCCATTCGCCAGCGAGGTGCCAAATCCGACGAACAAGCCAGCGACGGCAAGTAACCAGGAGGGAAAATGTGCTCGTGCAGTGGGTGCATGGCCAGCGACCGCATAGCAAATTGCCGCACCGCCAATCAGACCGAACAGAAACAGGCCGCGCCACCACCGCTTGCCAGGGTCGGCAGAAAATAAATTGCCCGCTATATTGCTGATACCTGCAATACACCCCGTGGTCCAAAGCAACAGCGCGGCAGACGTGCCTATTAACGCGCCGCCCGCCAAAGAGGTATAAATAGCCAGGTTAGTCATTCGTTTGTATTTTGTATTTATGGGCTCAACAACTCAATTGCTGATTCTATTTGTTTATTTTAATTGCTCAATCTAATTGCTCATTCTGACAGATTCGCTGTTCAATTATTATACCGTCCCAGCCGGATTGCTTGCCGCCGCATGACTATCCTGCGGCAGTGCGTAGGTGCGATTAGTGTAGCGTAATCGCACGTATGTTGTGCCTGGCAAGGATGAAGATGCTTCAAATTTTCTTATCTTTTATCCCGCCGGAAGAACTTCACCGCTTTGTATTCTCTTCAGAAAATCAGCAGTTGAAGATAGCAAGCCGTGACGGACATTCGTACGATTACGCTACGCTTGTACCTACGTTCTATGCCGCTGGCACCTGACTCGCCCCCAGCAGGCTGTAGGCAAATTCATCCATCGTTTTTTGTGACAGGTCGGTGTTGTTGAGGAGGATGACGGTGTCTTCGCCATCGAGCCTATGCCCGAGTACGGAACGATAGCCGGTGGTGCGGCCAGTTTCCCAGCCGAAGCGATGGGTCTGGCCGGCGATTTGCAGATTCTTGACGCGGCCACCCAGGGCATAGCTTTCACTGTCGACTTCGATATGCGTCAATTGGGTCAGCGATTGGGGCGTGATGAAGCCCTGGTTGAAGATGGCTTGTGCTGCCTTCATCAAATCGCTTGCGGTGCTGTAATAACCGCCACCGGCGGCCAAATAGGGTTGACGCATATCGGTTTTGCGGGCTGGCGGGTTGATGGTGGCATAGGGTACGGCGGTGGCGGCATCGTCAGCATAGGCCTGGTCGGCCCGGGTGGCGGACAGCTTCAAGGGATCAAGCGTGATGTTGCGCATGGCTTGCTGGAACGGCTGGCCGGTGACAGCTTCCACGATGCCCACCACGATGATCCAGTTGGTGAGGGCGTAATCGAACTTGCTGCCGGGTGGGAAGATGGATTCGCCCTGGCAAAACTGTTGCATGGCCTGTGCGGTGCTCATGCTGGCGGTGAACAGGCTGCGGTCGGCCTTGATCATGCTGGAAAACTGGTTGGGAATGCCGCTGCTGTTGGACAGCAAATGCCGCAGCGTGACCTTGCTGCCGGTATCGGCGCGGTGTGCTGGCAGATAGCGATTGATAGGTGCGTCCAGATCGAGCTTGCCCATTTCGATCAGCCGCAGCACGGTGACGGATGTCAGCCATTTGGAAATGGAGGCGATGGCAAACGGGGTGTCGGCCCGCAGCGGCTTTTGCGCTTCGATATTTGCCATGCCTATCGCACGTACATAGGTGGGCCGGCCATGCTTGCCCAGCATGACCACGCCATAGAATGGCTGGGCTTTGACGAAGGCATCGACGATGGGGTTGTCGGCACCGATCACGTCGCTGCTGCCAATACCACTGCTGCAGTCGGCAAAAGCATGTTTGCCCAATAGCGCGGCGGCACCACCTAGCATGAAGTGACGTCTGGTCCAGTATGTCATGGCTTACCCTGCGGTGAAATCAATCGGCAATGTGATAGTGACTGCCATACTGACCGCCACCCGCATCATTGGTTCATTTTTTCTGCCAGGATGGATTTCAATATGTTTTCAGAACGGCGCTGGCCATAGCCTTTTCCATAGGCGCTGGAGGTGATGACGACGACGGCATGCAGAGAGGGGATGACATAAATTTTATTGCCGCCGTTGCCGGATGCAAAAAAGACTGGAACCACCTGCCCTTTGCTCATCTGCGCTTTCTGCGTTTTTACAGTGTGCGTCCTGGCATACCAAAAATAGCCATAGGTGTCGGCATAATTATCCACATCAGCAATGCTTACCTGCGGTGCCAGCATGGCGTCTATCCAGGCGGCGCTGAGGACGCGCTGGCCTTGCACCATGCCTTTGTCGAGCACCAGTTGACCAATTTTAGCGAGATCGCGGGCAGTCAGCGACAGGTTGCCCTGGCCTTTGGGGTGGCCGGCGATATCACGCCCCCACTGCCAGTGGCTGATACCCAATGGCTGGAACAAGGCTGTGCGGGCGAATGCTTCCAGATCCTGGCCGGTGGCTTTTTCGACGGTGATGCCAGCCAGGTAGGCGGTGACGGAGTTATAGCGGTAGCTGGTACCAGGAGTGCTATCCCTGGGCAAGGATAGGACAAAGGCCAGCGGATCGGGGGCGATGTCGAGTTTGTCTTCATTGCCGGGGGATGCAGCATCTTCATCAAAGGCAGCCAGGCCAGAGCGCATGTTCAACACCTGGGCCAGGGTGGCCTCACCTGCTGCGCTGCCTTTGCTGGCAGGCCAGTACTGCCACACCGGGTCGCTGGTGCTGCGTATGCTGCCCCGGTCTACAGCAGCACCCAGCAACAAGGAGGTAATGCTTTTGCCGACCGAGCGGGCATCATGCAAGCCATCTGCCGTTGCGCCGTTGTAGTAACGTTCGGCGATGATGTTGCCATCTTGCAGGACCAGGACGCTACGCAAATCCGGATGTTCATCCTGATCCCATTGCGCCAACAAGGCCTTGAGTTTGGGATCGGACCGTGGTTCTTGTGCCTGTGCGGGATGAAGCATGAAGATGGCGCAGGCAAGCACCGATATGATGATGGGCAGGTAAAGTCGCATGGCAGGTGTCCGGGCAATCAAATGGCAAAAATGGTGCGCACGGCGCACCCTGCCAGGGATGTAAATAGCTGAAGGATATCAACGACAATTGGTCACGGCAAAGCAAGTAATATCACACAGTATGCACCTGCTACTCTGGCGCAGATTCATACTTATTACGCATATCTAAATACGCCTTTTTGCAGTGTTCAAAGTAGCTACGTTCATCATCTTCCATTTTTTTAGCCTCGCTACCGCTAATGACCGGGTCAACGACTGTAGTTTCTACAATCTCGATCTGAACTGTATCGCCGACCTGAAGTGGCATCTGGGATAACCAGCGCAGATGTTCATCGGTCTGATTCTCGTTCCTTGCTGTCAGGCCGCCGACAGAAACGGCAAAATCATACGTATCGTCACCACGACGCGAATTTGCCTGAGAGCCTAATTTTCCTGTGCCATCAATAATGGTATTGAGCACTACCAGGTCCTCACCACCCGCAACAATTGGCGTACCGCCATTAATACTAATTTTTAACGCATACATGAATGAATGCCCCTTATAAATGTCCTGTAATCCAACACACAAAATGTATGATGCTCACCGCAGCAGCGCAGGGTGTGCAGGGTGTGCTGCGTGCACCGGACGCTGAACCCTTTTTGCATGGATGATGCACACGGCGCACCGTGCATCATATTACAAGCACTCAGGATTTGTCGCGCCTGGTTTTTGGGTCCGGCATTTTTTGCATTTCCACCTGATCCAGGCGGACGAAGACAAAGCCCTGTTTCAGGGCCTTGTTCAATCCGGATGACAGACCCTGGGCGGATTCGGATTGGGGTTTGTTCATGTGGGCGATGATGACATCGCCGGGCTGCAGGCGTTTGAACTTGTCAGCGATGGCTTGTTTGTGCAGGGTGGCACCGTGATCAGCATTCAGCGAGAAACCGGCGATCTTGTAGCCCAGGCGTTTAATTTCGGTCATCGCTTCGGCATCATATTTGGCGCCGGCACCGCGATACCATTGTGGCGCGATGCCGATGGTGCTGGTGATGGCCTTGGCACCTTCGGTGACTTCGCGTTGCAGGTGGCCGACGTCGGGTTCGCCGGCCAGGCCATACACGGTTCTGCCGCTGCCGATGACGGCGGGTATATGCTTTTCGCCATGGTCTTCGACATCAAACAAATCCAGGTTGGATTTGATGACGGCGACACCACGGGGATTTTTATCCAGCCATTTTTTGGTGACAAAGATGGTGGCGGGTATGCGCTTGCGTATCAGGAAGGAGAGCAAGTATTCATCAAAACGGCCCGAGCAGGCGTCAAGAGTCAGGGCCACTTTGTTTTCTGCCCTGGCTTGCGGTGCCAGCCGCGCATGCACTTCCACCGGTTTGGCATAGGCGGTATAGCAAAAAAACAGGTTGGTGCAGGCAAGAAGAAAACTGTGGCGCGTAGAGAAAATCATCAATGAATGTGTGGATGCAGGTTTTTGTTCCAGTATACATTTTGCATGCCGAATAAACAGCGTAATTACATTTGGTAAAAATTGGATGATGAATGCACGGCGCTGCGGCTAACAGGCCGTGCACGTTACCCTGGAAATGATGCTATCCGCGCTTTTGTTTATCCCTTTCCTTGACGGATCGCATCAGCACTTTCCACTTTGACCGGGTGGCGATTTTATCCAGAGGCGTTTGTTGATTGCGGCGCGCTTCGCGCAGCAGTTTTTGATAGTTGTGCAGACGGTCTTCATCCACCGCTGCCCGCACGGCACAGCCGGGTTCAGCCTGATGACTACAATCGCGGAACTGGCATTGCATTGCCAGCGCGTCGATGTCTTCAAAACTGGCGCTGAGTGCGGTTTCATCCAGATCCAGCTGCAGGCTGCGCAAACCCGGAGTGTCGATGATGCAGGCCCCATGCGGGCACAGGTGCAATGAACGTGCCGTGGTGGTGTGGTGGCCACGGCTGTCACCGGCTCGTACTTCGCCCGTGTCTTGCGCGCTGGCGGCCAGGGTATTGGTCAGGGTGGATTTGCCGGCACCGGATGAGCCCAGCAAGATTAACGTCTGCCCTGCCCCCATCCAGGGTGCGAGCAGCTCTGCCGTTGTTGCGCTTTGCCCATTGACGGCAAACACGGGCACGCTGCCAGACAGGCGCTGTGTCACTTCAACCAAATGTGCATCTGAAAGCGGGCTGACATCGGCCTTGGTGAGGATGATGACAGGGTCAACCTCTGCCGCATGGACGAGTGCCAGATAACGTTCGAGGCGGCGCAGATTGAAATCATGGTCCAGGCCCATGACCAGCAATGCGGTATCTACATTGCTGGCAAGCGCCTGTCGCCGCCCATCATTGCTGCGGCGTGCCAGGTGGGTCAGCGGTGGCATGCGGGCGATGATATGCGGCGGTTCATGCTGGTCCATCAACACCCAGTCACCTACAGCCAGGCTGGTGTCATTGCTATCGAGTGCCTGCAACAGGCTGGGCTGCAATCGGGCATGCAAGGGGCTAACGCCCTGGTGAACGGTGAACCAGTCGCGGTGTACTTCGGTAATACGGCCTGCCTGCAACGCGCCGGTGCTGGGCAGGGTCAGGGAGAGTGTGTAAAGCTGGTTGGCGATGACTTGTGTCAGGCCGATACGGCGTAGTGCTGCAAAATCGAAATCGATCATGATGTACTGGTCCAGATTTGGTGATCGTGCAATGCATGGGCACGCACGATGACTTCCCGCAGGCATGGCGTGTTTAACACGCGTGGCGAGCAGGGCCTTAAAAAGACAATCGAGGTCGGCGCGGGATCAACCGCAGATCAGCACGTCAGTATCGGCAAGCAATGGCAAGTACCGGCAAATACGGAGATACAGAAAATGGAAGGTGTAGCGGAATCAGGCAGCCGACAGGGTGGCAATATCAATGGTACGCATGGTGTTGTCTCCTGTGGATGGTGGATGGGGGATAGTTGACGCTAACCGGAGTGTGCCAGCAGACGCGTGGCGCGTCAATACTGGCGACTCAGGGTGTTGCAGATTGAGGATGATGGGCTAGCTACCCTGTGGCACGATCGCAGCATAATCGCGGCATGGTGTGGTAACGCACAGACCCAGGCTTCAGGATTGGATAAGCTTCTACCTACATTGCAGTAACCGGTGTCACTTTGCAGATAGCAAGGGATGCAGGCAAGTATTGTCAGTGGCGCGAAAGACATCAGGGCCTGTAGGTCTATTGATCTATCGGTCTATTTTTTGGGATAAGAACCTGTTTACGATCTGTAGCGAGCAAGTGTACGTGTGTCAGCGGGGTCAGGGTAACTAAGCGCAGCGCAAAAAGCGAAATGTACTCTGGTACATGAGCATTTTGAGCCGCGCATGAGCCCCGCATGGACTCCGATTGCGCTCGCGCAGTAAGATCAAAAACAGGTTCCAAGGACGCACCGTACAGATAGTACGGGCTGTCATATTCTCTCCAGAAAATCGGAAACCCGCCAGTGGCGGGTTTTTTAACGACCAGCCTGTCATACATCTGTATTCAAATATCAATAGGGGAACAGCATGGGTAATCCATTCAGATTGGGGCAGCAAGAAAAATATTGCCTGTCCTGCGTATTGACCGCATTCATGGTGTCGATCACGGTACCGGCATTGAGTGCTGAACCGCCAGAAACCAATACCACCTTGCCTGTCAGTGAAGACACGGCAGCACTCACATTGCAACATGAAATCACCACCGCGGTCGATGACAATGCGGTCAGCGTGGAAGTGACATCCAGCCCACGCCAGCTCAGCATTGACTTAATCAACAGCAAGCACAGCAATGCTACACCGGCGATACGCAAGAAAGAAGCGATCAGGCTAGCATCGATATTGGAAAACCTCATCGCGGGGAAGAAATCGTATTCTGACGTCACTGCCTTGCATGTCAACTACAGCAGAGTGAACGAGGGCCGCAACCGGCCAGTACAAAAATTTAATTTCATACGCTCGCAGTCGGGGGGTTTTGTACTTAAACGCAATTAGCCATGGCAGCTTAAGGTACACAACAGAAAGGGAGGCACATGGCCTCCCTTTCTGTTGATACCTACGCTAGCCATACGCTAGCGCTCAATGATCAGCTTACGGATTACGGATTACGCTTGGCTACTTCATTGCCGACATAACCGCCACCGACTGCACCGGCGATAGTGGCCAGAGTACGGCCATTGCCATTACCAACCTGGCTACCCAACAGACCACCGACAACTGCGCCGACACCGATGCCGACTGCGCTGTTCTGGTTATTGTGGGCCACTGGCTGGGCAGGTGCATTGTTGCTATACGTTCTAGGCTGGCTGCCATGGCTGCTCTGTGCCACTTTAGGGTGGTTGACAGGGGCGGCATATTGCTGCGCAGGCTGCATGCTGTTCATGCCGGATGTGCTGTTGCCGTTGCTTCCATTATTACCGTTCATGCCATTGACATTGTCAGTCGCAGCAAGCGTCGTGGCGGCTGGTGCTGTGGTGCTGTGCGAGCTGGGCAAAATACCGGTGATGGCTGCTACACCCAGTAAGCTGACCAGTATGACCGAGCAGGCTGCGCCGGCGACCAGAGGATGAATTTGCTTGCCTGTTTGTGCTTGTTCCATGTTGATCTCCTGAAGATGGAAAAAAGTAGTGCTTGCCACATTAACGCATAAGCAAGCAAAAAAGGAGACAGAACAGGGTGTTACAAAAGTAAGCGTTTGTAAGAACCTGCTTACGACCTTAAGCGCGAACGTGATCGGGGCTCATGCGCTGCTCAAAATGCTCATGGTCTTAGAGTACATTCCGCTTTTTGCGCTGCGTTTTTGTTACCCTGACTCCCGCTGACGTTCGCTCGCTACAGATCGTAAACAGGTGCTGACGCATCAATAACAAAAAGCATCCAAACCAGACGGATCAGGCAAATAAATGAATCAGCATCCTGTTGCTTTGCGTTGCGCTACCAGCTTCAACAATTCACCTTTGGCAGCAGCGCCAGACAAGTACAGACGCAGTTCGGTGACGTTGTATTGGCTGGATGCGTCGAAGATGAAATCGAGTT
The DNA here is from genome assembly GCF_049340265.1 of Undibacterium sp. Di26W. NCBI lineage: Bacteria > Pseudomonadati > Pseudomonadota > Betaproteobacteria > Burkholderiales > Oxalobacteraceae > Undibacterium > Undibacterium sp. Di26W. The sequence goes on along the minus strand of NZ_JBMPOR010000024.1, from coordinate 69,664 downwards.
TGCCGTCGTGATCAAGATCCCCCACCCAGATGATCTTGGCATTGTTGTCTTCCTTGTTTTCTGTGTAGTCGAACAGGTATTGGGCTACGCCATTCAATTCCAGGTAGATGCGACCTTCGCGGTTTTGCAGGTGGTATTCATCACCGTGCAGGTGCATTAGCCGTTCTTGCCCCAGCGGTGGCAGGGTCGACAATTCAAATTCTTCGTCTATGGAACCATTGACGACCTTGGCTTCATCTGACAAGGTAACGGCACCGGCTTTCAGGCCAGGGGCAGACAATATCATGCGGGTATTGCTGATATTGGCCGATACCCGCACACCGGATTTGTCGAGAGGGTCGGGGATTTTCTTGAATTGTGGCTTGACCGCCACCAGCCGCCAGCCCTTGGATGCCTGTTGCAAACCCAGCCACGGTCCCTTGCTCTCGGTTTTGGCTTCTGACGCATGATAGTCTTGCAGTTCCAGGATGTCAGATGCAGCCGCCGACCCGCACCAGGCTGTCAAGGACACCGTCAACAGCGCGCAGTAAAGCGTGGAGGTGAAGATGGGAGTGGATATTCTGGATAAAGACATGGCGGCTTCCTCGGTGTTTTGCGGCATTGATATGTCATTCGTGCTTCATCAGGTCATGCACAGCTTATACACATGTCATACACGTCATACACAGGCGATCAACAACGAAACATAGCTTTCAGGCATCATTTTACTAGCTTGTGGCCAAGCTTCAAGCTTTGTTTGTGCGAAACAATGATTATTCGTCTTTTTGAACTGGCTCTAACTGTCTCTTCCACCTCAGACAACACTTGCGCAAAATTGTTTCATGGCACAATACGTTGTATGACTAGCACCCCTCACCTACCGATGCCAATTGGCATGCGTGCCGATATGCTGCATCAGTTGGCCGCCCTCAGTAAAGCCGGCATCGCCCCGGCGCAGGCCATGCCCATGATCAGACTGCCGGGCAGGTATCAGGCCAGGATGGATCGTACCCGGCGTGCCATGCAGAATGGACAGAATATCGCCCTGGCCGGATTGCAACACGGCTTGTGGACACCGCTGGAAGCGGGCCTGCTGGGCGCGGCACTGGCTGCCGGTGACCCGACGCCGATGTACCGCCGCATGGCTGACTATTACACAGAAAAAGCCCGGCAATTGTCTGGCATCCGTTCACGCCTGGTGATGCCGGCATTCACGTTTGTGGTGTTTTTATTTGTGACACCCCTGCCCCAGCTGGTGGCCGGGACACTGACGACGGGAGCCTATCTGTGGCAGGCACTACGTGCGCTGGGCCTGGTGGCCGCCGTGATCATGGCCGGGCAATATGGCTTGCGCCGGTTTCAGATGCGTTCTCTGGATGCATCTGTGTCCTGGGCAGATCATCTGATGCTGCGCCTGCCGGTTTTTGGTGCCATGCACAGGCGGCGTAATCTGGGTGATTTCTGGCAAAGCATGGCTTTGTTGCTGGAAGCGGGCCTGCCGATGTTTGATGCCCTGCCACTGGCAACGCAGGCGGCAGACAATGTATTGATACGGCAAGAACTGGCACGCCTGTTACCGCTGGTGCAGCAGGGCATGACACTCAGCGACGCCTTGCGCAACATGCCATCCATCACCGACAGTACCCTGCAAGGCATGGTGCATACCGGCGAAGCCAGTGGCAGCCTGCCCGACATGCTGACACGCTATGCCAAGACAGAGAGCATCAAACTGGAACAGCAACAAAGGCTGGTGGCAGAATGGATACCGCGTGTCATCTACAGCATGATCGCGGCGATGATCGCCTACAGCATTTTTAAAAGCGGCGCATTCATGCCGCACGCGCCTTTGAATCCATAGCAAAATGCATTTCATGAACAGCGATGGGGCGACCAAGTATGACTGAAGATCACAAAATCGAATCTGTCATACGCGGAGAGAAATTAGAAAAGGGGAAGCGCCCACATCGTGAGACTGAATCAGATGGTCCCTGGTTTTATTTTTGACCAGGAAGGGAATTGAGAAATTTTTCTTTCAGTTCTTTTTCAATTTCTATGAAATATTGACAGATCAAACGATCATCGCGCAGGCAGCGTTCCGTTACTGGCTTACCGGTGGCTTCAGAAAATAATGCGGCCAATGTAACGCAGAGACAAGGTTCCGACCGCACGGCACCACCCACTGGGCAACTATAGTTGCGAACCATAATTCCACCCGGTACTGCTATTGCTTCAGTACTCGCCCCCATCGAATCAGCCACTTTCATGACACGTGACAGGTCATCATTAAAGTCTGCGGATGCTGAAAGACCGGCTGTACGGGCCAAATTTCGTCCTGTCTCATCCAGTACATTCAACATCTCATCTGGGTTCAACTTTTTACGCAAGGTTGAAATTAAACCCATTAAAAATACAGGATACGCTTTTGAAGTCGCATCCTCACTGCCAGGCGCTGCCTCATAGGTAATTGCAGGCTTACCAGGAACGCCCGTCTGCATTCCTTTTTTACGACGAACCCGCCCCTCGGCTTCCAATTGTTTCAGTTGGACGTTGATGGCGTTTCGCGTGACGCCCAAATGCTCACATAGCTGAATTACTGTCAGCGATTCACGCCGGAGTGCATTGAGGATGTTATTTTTTGTTGTCACTTTGCCGTCTAAATAATTTTTCCTATCGGATTATAGCCGAGACAAAAAACCAATAATGACAATACATATTGTCATTATTGGTTTTAATAGTTATACTTCCTACCTCCCCTCCTCATCACAAAGAGAGTTTCCTATGTCGATATCCAAATCAATCGTGAAAATTATTGCCCTTCCCATCATCTTTTCCATGACACAAACGACCTCTGCACAAACAGTGACGACAGCAGAAACAGTCACCCCGGTAGAACTTGTTGATGCCTTAAATGGCGTTTTTGGCAAGCACCCTGGAGCACGGGCTGTGCACGCCAAAGGCATTGTTCTTGAGGGCAGTTTTACTGCGAGTAAAGAGGCAAAAACGATCAGTAAGGCCCCGCACTTTCAAGGATTTAAAGTCCCTGTCGTTGTGCGGCTATCCAATTTTGCGGGGATACCGGATATTCCAGACAATCATCCACTGGCAGCACCCAGAGGATTGGCAATTAAATTTATGCTGCCCAAAGGCGCAATGACGGACATTGTGGCGCATTCATTCAACGGTTTTCCAACACCAACAGCAGGCGATTTTCATCAGCTACTGATTGCGTTGGGAACGAGTGGGCCAGATGCACCAAAGCCGACACCGCTCGATAATTACTTGAGTGGACATCCAATTGCTAAAACTTTTCTCACCACACCCAAACCTGCTCCCGTCAGCTACGCGAGCTTGCCCTACTATGGCGTCAACACATTTAAATTTATCAATGCAACTGGAAAAATCACCTATGGCCGTTATCAATTCTTGCCTGTGGATGGTGCCGAATACCTGAGCGACGAACAGGCAGCCAAAGTTGCATCTGACTACCTCCAGACTGAGATAAAGCAGCGCGCTACCCTCCGTACCATCAAGTTTAAAATGATGCTGCAAATTGCAAGTGCGGACGACAAACTCGATGATCCGTCAATCGCCTGGCCGGACAGTCGCCCCACGCTGGAATTGGGTGTCTTGTCCATCACTAAAGTAGCAGAAGACAACCATGCAGCACAGAGTAAATTACTCTTTCTGCCAAATGCATTGCCAAATGGTATTGAAGCAGCAGATCCGATGATCAATGCGCGTTCAAATGCTTACCCTGTTTCGTTCGGACGCAGGCAACAATAAACAACAACGGCCTTTTCCCCCACTACCAATACTTCACCCGGTTAGTATGCGTACTGACCGGGATTAATTCAGGGCGTGTTGCCCCAGTGTAGTGCTGCACTAATTTTGCTTCAGGTAACGTTGAATATCCGCCACTTTAATCTTGCGCCCCATCTTGTGCTTGCGTTCTTTCATTTCACGCACGATGACATTCAATTCGCTAACCTTGGGACGCAAGGGTTTCAGTGAAATCGCCAACACGGGGACGATCTGTTTTTTCACATAACGGCTGCCGGATGTCAGCATTTGCCAGAACACCAGCAGCAAGCTGAAGATCAGGCTAGCCTGCAGCGCATTGTCTGCATAGTACGGGAAGTATTTCTCGGCCAGGCTGGGCGCGACCTTGATGAGCACAATGCTGGCACCAACGGCCAACCAGAATTCCAGATCAAGCACGACCTTCTCCAGCCGCCTATCCACCATGGGTGACAAGATATAGAAAGGGCTTTTGATGAGCGAAAAACGGACGTCATCCTTTAAGGTTTCCGGTGATTTCCTGACGATTTCTTCCAGCGCCAGTCGGTCTTTCAACACATCCAGCATGTGCGGGTTGGACATCTTGACCAGCGCAGGCATGGGTTCATTCTTTTTGGGAACGGTTGCATAATCCGCCAGGTCAGCATTCAGGATAGTTTTGCATGTCTGGCAGGTGCGTTCATAGCCGACCAGGTCACCCCGGCTGACGGTGATGTAATAGACATGGCCAGCCAGCCCTATGCGCTTGATTTCAAACGCCCTGGGCTTGCGACAAAGAGGACAAAAATCGGCAACATAGCCAAACTTTGTGAAAACATGTTTTTTCCCCCAGACGATAACCATCTACGCTCCGTTTTTTACCATTTATTCAGAGGGTATCATTCACCTTCACGCTGCACAATATGTGGTGCGGTGAGTTGTGGCTGGGCCAGCACAAGGGCGAAGAAGTGCTGAGGGAAATTATTCTGCTGCCACCAGCAGACTGGTGGCGATCTGCTGCGTATCCTTGAGCGTCTGCAAGACGATGTTGGAACGAATGTCGAGCACACCGGTGGTTTTATACAGGCGTTCCAGCACAAAAGCAGAATAGTGTTTGAGATTGCGCGCACGCACGCGCAACAGGTAATTGGCGTCACCGGTGATGATGTAAGAACCGACGACTTCTGGCCATTGTTGCAGGGCTTGCGAAAAATTTTCATGCCACTGTTCAACATCACGCCGCATGGTGACCTGGACAAAGGCATCCACTTCCAGCCCAACGGCAGCGGCATCAATCACGGCACAATAGTGGTGGATGATGCCGGCGTCTTCCAGCATGCGCACGCGGCGCAGGCAGGATGAAGGCGACAGGAAAACCTTGTCAGCCAGATCCTGATTGCTGATACGGCCATCAGTCTGCAATTGCTGGAGGATTTTAAGATCAGTGGCGTCGAGTTGCATTTGGCAGTCTCCTATTATTACCTAAGGGCAAGACCTCTCAACACAGAGACACAGAGAAAGGCAAAGAGAAAAAACTAAGAACAGGAGAGTAACGGCTGTGCCTTCAACTATTCAAGATTTCTCTTGCTTTTCTCTGTGGCGTCACAGGGAATTCATGCGGCTGCCACATCCCTCAGAACGAAGGCCGCTTACAAACAGCCTTTATCCTCTTTGCCATTCTCTGTGTCTCTGTGCCTCTGTGGTGAGTGGTCTTTTTTCTATTATTATGATTACTGGATATCAGCCCCAAACAATTGCAAAAACACACACAATCTGGTGTCTTTGCGCAATGCACAACGCCATTCCTGCATTATCCATCAATATTTCACTTATTTGACGCAGTATATTCTATAAATATAGGTTTTGATGTGGCAATTTGCAAGAACAATTCAGGCAAAACGGCATAAAATCTCTGCATGTTTTTACAGGAGTCAGCATGTCTCTACCCGCCCCACAGATCTGGGATATCACCCCGCCCATACAGCCAGGCATACCGGTCTGGCCGGGTGACAGTGCCTATAGCACTGAGACCACCTGGCAGATTGCTGACGGTTGCCCGGTCAAGGTCAGCAAGATCACCATGTCCACCCATACTGGCGCGCATTGTGATGCCCCATCACATTACGATGCCGACGGCAAATCCATCGATGAAGTGGCGATCAGTACCTATATCGGCCCTTGTCGCGTGATCCATTGCATGGGTGTGGCCCAGGTACTGCCTGAACATGTGCAAGCGTTTTTGGCGCAGTTGCCGCAGCGGGTATTGTTGCGCACCTACATGCAGGCACCACAGATGACATGGGACAGCGATTTCCCCAGCGTTGCATCTGCCACCATCGATTTGCTGGCCCAGCATGGCGTGCGTCTGATAGGCATAGACAGCCCATCGCTGGACCCGCAAGAATCCAAGACCCTGGATGCCCATCTGCGCATGAAGGCCCATCAGATGGCGATACTGGAAGGCATTGTCCTCGATGACATCGCCGCCGGAGATTACGAATTGATTTGCCTGCCACTGAAACTCGCCGGGCTGGATGCCAGCCCGGTACGCGCCATCCTGAGGAGCCTGCAACAATGACACAAACGATACAAACCACTGTCACTAACATCACCCGCAACGATTGCGTCAAGTTGGATCAGCAAGACCCGCTGGCCACCCTGCGCGAAGAATTTGATTTGCCTGCCGGCGTGATTTACCTGGACGGTAATTCGCTCGGTGCCCGCCCCAAAGCTGCGCTGCAAAGAGCGCAAGAGGTCATCACCAAAGAATGGGGAACCGACCTGATCAAGAGCTGGAACACGGCTGGCTGGTTTGACTTGCCTTCCACGCTGGGCAACCAGCTCGCGCCGCTGATCGGTGCCGAAGTGAATGAAGTCGTGGTGACGGACACCACATCGGTCAACCTGTTCAAGGCCATTGCTGCAGCCTTGCAGATACAGTCGCCACAGACCCAGCGCAAGACCATCATTACCGAACGCAGTAACTTCCCTACCGATATTTATATGGCGGAAGGCATTACCCGCTGGCTGGATCGCGGTTATCAAATTCAACTGATCGACTCGCCGGATGAACTGCCGCAGGCCATGAATGACAGTACGGCGCTGGTGATGCTCACGCATGTCAATTACCGTACCGGCTATCTGCATGATATGGCCGCCGTCACCGCACTGGCCCATCAGCATGGCGCATTGATGCTGTGGGATCTGGCACATTCTGCCGGTGCCGTGCCTGTGCACCTGAACGTGGCGAATGCCGACTTCGCCGTCGGCTGCACCTATAAATACCTGAACGGCGGCCCCGGTTCACCTGCATTTATCTGGGTGCCGGCCCGCCATCAGGAAGCGTTTCACCACCCCTTATCCGGCTGGTGGGGCCATGCCAGCCCGTTTGCAATGAACCCCAGCTTTACACCCACCCCGGGCATACGTCGCGCCCTGTGTGGCACCCAGCCGATTACCTCGCTGGCGATGGTAGGCTGCGGCCTGGACACCTTCGGCAAGACCGATATGCAAGCCATACGCAAAAAATCACTGGCACTGACTGACCTCTTCATCACGCTGGTAGAAACCCGCTGTGCCAGGCATCCGCTGGAACTGGTGACACCGCGCCCGCACCAGCAGCGCGGCAGCCAGGCCAGTTTCAAACACCCGCATGCCTATGCGGTGATACAGGCACTGATACAGCGCGGCATCATCGGCGATTACCGTGAACCCGCCATCATGCGCTTTGGCTTTACTCCGCTGTACACCCGCTACGTCGATGCCTGGGACGCCGCCGAAGGCCTGCGCGATATTCTCGATAGCAAGGATTACGATACGGCAGCGCAGCGGAATGCGGTGACTTGATTTTAAGACCTACTAATTAAGACCTCTCAACACAGAGGCACAGAGGGGGCACAGAGGGGCACAGAGAAAAACGAAAGAAAAATTTTGAAGTAACGATATTTTATGCATTTTAGATTTTCTCTTTGCCTTTCTCTGTGCCTCTGTGCCTCTGTGGTTAATGGTCTTAAAACGGCCTTAAACGGTCTTCAGCTTTAAATTTTAAGGAAACATCATGAGCAATAACGAACAAGCTGGCAAATGTCCTGTGTCATGGCATGGCGCGCAGATGGATTTTAGTGATTCCATGAGCTATGGCGACTATCTGGGTCTGGATCAGATCTTGACGGCCCAGCATCCACGGTCGCCCAACCATAATGAAATGCTGTTCATCATCCAGCACCAGACCAGTGAACTATGGATCAAGCTGATGCTGCATGAACTGCATGCCGTGCGCCAGCACATCCGCAATAATGATTTGCCACCGGCATTCAAAATGCTGTCACGCGTCGCCCGCATCATGGATCAGTTGGTGCATGCCTGGGATGTCTTGTCTACCATGACACCGAGCGAATACACCGCCATCCGCCCTTACCTGGGGGCGTCATCCGGTTTTCAGTCACATCAATACCGCGAGCTGGAATACCTGCTGGGCAATAAAAACGCCGCCCTGATGACCGTTCATGAAAGCAAACCCGACGCCCATGCCACACTGGACGCAGCATTGCGCACGCCATCGATCTACGACGAAGCCATCATGCTGATGGCACGCCAGGGTTTCACGATCGACGCAGAACGCCTGCAAGCCGACTGGTCACAAGGCGTGGTCGCCAATGAATCGGTCAAGGCCGCCTGGCTGCAAGTGTATCAGACACCAGAACAACACTGGTCCCTGTATGAGCTGGCAGAAAAACTGGTGGACATGGAAACCGCCTTCCGCATCTGGCGCTTCCGCCATGTCACCACGGTAGAACGCATCATCGGCTTCAAAACCGGCACCGGCGGAACCGCCGGCGTCAGCTACCTGCGCAAGATGCTGGACGTCGTCCTGTTCCCGGAATTGTTTGCTTTGAGGACGGCGTTGTAAGCGAATTATTAAATTGGGGTATTGACGCCCACCGTTATAGCGTGGCGTCAATCAGTGCAGGAATATTTCACTCGCCGATCTTCAGCCCCAGCCCTTCTGCCGTTGATGGTTCTAGCGGTTTGGATTTTTCGTCAGCACGTTCAAGAAAACTGACATGAATATCGCTCTTGCCGGCAAGATATTGAATCATGATGCTGGCAACGTCATCACGGACCAAGTATATTTTTCTGATGAAGTCTTTGGTAACTTTACCGTCACTGCGTGTGATTATTTCTTCGATCAGTGTGTCGGTCTGTTCAACAAGAAATTCATGATATAGATTGGTAATGGGCCGCAACACCACTCTGGTTGAGCGATTATTCGCTGCGGGCAATACCGTGCGTGTGTAACCGGTCATGAATAATAATGCGCAAGAACCGACGCATAAACCACGGGCAGTGGTGGAGAGGCGATATTGTTTTATTCTGTCATGCACGCCCATGATGGCGTCGATATCAATGCCTGCGAAATCCGTCACGCCATCGAATTCAAGCACAGATATGGCAGGATTGGCTTTGATGGCAGCATCAAATTTTTCCAGCACGGCCTGGTCAATTTTTCTTTGTATGCGAAAGAGCTGATCTGTCACTGGTGACACTGCGGCAGGCATCGTGGTTTGTGCAGTATTTTCTGAGTTTGCTGATACCGATACAGGCGATGGTGTTTGCGCCAAAGCACCACTACTGGTTATGAGCATGCTGGCTGCCAGACATAAGCCGGCAATATGTTTAGACAGGTGACGCACCTGATGTTTGGGAATATGAATATGCTTATTCATCGACCTTGATTCCTAAATCTTCTGGTGTAGCATCACTGATCTTGATTCGCTTGGCGCCGTATTGCGCCTGAAAGAAAACATGACCGCCAGTACTGATGGGCTTGCGGTAAATATAAATGCCGCCGCTTCTGTCTGTGGTGTCATACATTTTATTGAGCAATTCCAATGGCAGTTTGCCCTGGCTGCGCTGATGCACGATGGAAATCAGGTCATCATTGTAGGTGCGTTCAAAGGCACCTGTGGCGGCAGAATGGATGGAATGCATGAGCAACACGGTTTCGCCCCCAATCCTGGCAGGCAATAAGGTGCGTTCATGCCCCATCAGAAAGATATAGGCACAGGTAGACGCGCATTCGCCACGCGCAAAGGTGTGCAACTGATGCTGATTGATGCGCCACTGAAACTGATAAGCGACCTCTGGTGCGATGCCGGATGCACCGGGGATGTCGATCAGTTCAATTTCTTTCAAATCCGGGTGTGCTGCCAGGGCAGCGTCGAGCGCGGCGATATGGTCACGTGTGAGTGAACCGGTCACCAGATGGCGCAGATGCGGAGTACTGGGAGTTGGAACGTTGGCCTGATCATTGCTACTAGTGTCAGCGAGTGATGGCATGGATATACCCGCCAGCAAGCTGGCGAATAAATGGGGCAGGAAAATCCTGATATGGGGGATGGGGCGCATGAAGTCCGGGCAAAATAAAATGAACAGGTTTGCTGCTCCCCGCCATGGCTACGCAGGCATGAAGAACAAGGTCTTCATGTAATCATGAAAATACTTTTTTGGCAAGATGCAAGGTATCAAAAACTCAGTGCGTCACTCGCGTCTTGGCAATCTATCGCCAGCCTTGATTGCTGAAATTTCAATCAGCAATCTCAGACAGCTTAGAACATGAGTATCCGCTATTGACAGTACACCTCAGTGCTTCGGGTGTTTGGGCCGTTTATTTTTTATTTAATTCCTCATTCAACAAACGATTTACATCTTCTGCATTATCAAAGAAATATATCGGTTCAAATTCTGCAGATACGCCTTCAAACTTATTTGAAACGTTTTGCCATATTGAAGAAAAAAAATCCTCTCTCACCATAACTTTGATCTCATTAACATCAGAACGAAATCTCGAAACCTGTGAATTTAAAAGATGCATCACCGTAAACTCTTCGAGTGCAATCCATTTTTCGCGCAAATAATTTATTGCTTCCTCTTTGAGTAATAAACTGTCAATATCAAATCTAAAAGATGCCCACCCCCATCGGACAGGTAACGCTAAGTGAGGAATTTCGTCTTCAGAAACAATTACACTACTGCAATTTGTGCAGGTCATATCGCTTTTTGAATATTTACCACAAATATCACAAATTATTTTCATACTTAACTCCCCTTAAGAAGAAATGTTTTGGCACCGCCACTATAAGTCTTAAGCATTTCTTCCCAACTCATCGTCTTACCAGTTTGGGCATCGTATAAATATCTCTCACCGTTCGGTGGCGAAGCTGCCACCCGAATTTCTTTAACATGGCACCGCCACGCGTTTTATGGAATCTATTCAAAAAGTTGGACTGCTGCCCGGCTCTCGCCAGTACGTGCATATGTCGCAAGACGAACAGACCGCGCTTGCCGTTGGCCAGAGGCATGGCAAATCAGTGGTGCTAAAAATTAAAGCCCTACTCATGTATGAACAAGGCCTTAATTTTTTTTAGGCTGAGAATGATGTTTGGCTAACCAATGCCGCACCAACTCTCTTTATCATCGAATAAAATTAATCTTCCTCCGCGCGTTCCGCTTTGTAACGTGCGGATTCCTCTCCCGCGACGCGCAGCCACTCGGAAAAATTGGGCAGAAAATACCTATCAGCCCAATCAACTCGTTTTGGATTTGAATAATCGTGGAAATAGACCTTCGGATCCCCGCTTTTGTCATTGCCGTCAAAACACGCCAACACCACGTACCCGCCGTTATAAAAACCGCTCTTATCATTGATGATTGCGAAGGGGATCAATGGATTATCCGGATATTTCTGAAGCATAGCACCATAGTAATTTAGTGAACCAGGCATATTCAAGAACAAAAACCCCCATGGCTCAAGATCGGGAATATCATCACCTTGAGCCAACTCCAAATAATGCTTCGGAAAACTGAATCCGGCGGGGAGAATAGGTGAATCGTAAAAAAATAACTGACTCATTATGGTTTTCCTTTAATGCGAGGCGAATTAGGGGAACCGTGTGGATTTGCGGTGCGTCACTCGCGTCTTGGCAATCTATCGCCAGCCTTGATTGCTGAAATTTCAATCAGCAATCTCAGACAGCTTAGAACATGAGTATCCGCTATTGACAGTACACCTCAGTGCTTCGGGTGTTTGGGCTGTTTATTTTTTATTTAATTCCTCATTCAACAAACGATTTACCTCTTCTGCATTATCAAAGAAATATATCGGTTCAAATTCTACATCCCATCAATTGATGGTCGTACACTCAACTTTTCTAGCTAAAATACCAATGGATGACTCATGACCCCGTACAATGAAGTGTTGCATGTTCTTGACGACAGGAAGAAGGCTCTTTCCGAATTCTTGAACATAAGAATCCAGAAAACAGTCCACCCATGAGCTATTGCCAATCTGCATAAGTAAGTATTTACCTGAAGTACGTCGATCAGAATCATCGTTTACTCTAGCTTGCGTCACTCCGATAAATGTAAGCTGAATCCGTTTTTCGGAAACATCTTTCTGCATTTGTACATTTAAGTCAATAGTCCACCGCCCTTCTTCTTCACCATAAAATTTCAATTTTGTTCCATAAGCACTCGGAATCAATTCAAATGGATATGTGATTTCGTTCATTGTTTATTCTCCAAGAATTTTCACGATATAGGCAGGAGGTGTCTGCCGCGTACTACCAAGAGGTCTTACTCCAATCTGCGGGGATGGTTTGAAATTCATTTCACGTAACCTTTGCATCACTGCAAAAATATTATCTGGATTTCCCAAATCTTTGCTGATCGTGCTCGTAATATCAACTATATTTGTAGGCGAATGACCCGCTTCACTTAAAGCAGTAAGTGAGCGATTGTTGACAGCTATCCTCTGTCCACCCCACCGAATGGTATTGATTTGAATATCGCTAACGGCAATCTCTCCAGATCGGATGGATTTAGCGACATCACTAACTAACGCCCCTTTAAAACGACCGGCATTACTGAATTCAGGTGAAACACCAATTTGCCCAAATTGAACAGACCCACTAGCCGGTGCTGCAGACTTTTGATTAAACATAGTTAAGTCTGCTGCTTGTTGCTCAAGGGTCGCCAATTGCACCGCATCACGCACAACACTTATTTTACCAGCATTACTCCAGGCATTAGCCCCTCCTGCGGCAGCCATGGTTGCGTCGGTTCCATACTGCCCGAAGCGTTGTGCGTCATTACTTGGCGTCCAGGTATGCAATTGCCAGGGTTGCGAATCGCGGAAGGTTTGATAGATGTCATTTGGTACCAGTCCGAATTGATTGCCTATTGCCAGGTATCCTTCGGTAGCCAGCTTGGTACCCATTATGGGTAAATTAATTAGACCAGGACCTATATCCAGGATACTTTTTAACGACCCCTTGCCAGCTTCCAGCGGGTCTTTACCAGCGGCCCTGGATGCGCGCACGATGGCTTCGCCAACCGGATCACGCACAGGGGTATTGTCTACCGGTACCCACTCAGTTCCTGAATAGTTACTCATCGCATCATAGATTGGGCACGATTCCATTGCTGGGGTATCATTCCCTCCGCCAGGACGGTAAGTAATTGGTCCTGTTGCTTCTGAATTGCGACCGCCCATTTTTTTGCGCGACCCGTCGGCTTCTTCCTGGCTCACGGTGCGGGACTGGCGTGCTGCTTCTTCTGCCTTTGATGCATACAATGCTTGATATTGTGCATCCCTTGCCAGGTAATTATTCTTCTGCTGGTCTGTCATGTCTGCCTGTCTGAGTATATCCAGACTGGGGCTCTCGATAACGCGATTGACCGACAGGTCGTGCGCGCTGCTGAGGTTGTTGTAATTGGCGTATTGGATCAGTTCATCTTCACTTGGGGTGTAGCCGTAATTGCGTTTGAATAAGTCGGTCAGGGTATCGCCTGATTCGGTGACATCGCGGCCATCAAAGTTGCCAGCCTGGTCGGACGCTTTTTCTGAACGCATCAGGTCATCTTTGGTCGTGGCAACATTACTGTCACCGTTGGCCGCATTGATAGCTGGCAAACTGTTCAGTACCTCGTCAACGCTAGCCCCATTGTAGATATTCATCTCATCAGGCTGAATTCCCTTTACTCTGTCGATTTCACTGCGTAGCCCTGGGCTGATGATGCGTGCTCTATTTGCCTGCAGAGTGTCAGATATTTCTTCTGGTGTTTGTTTATCTTCAGAGAAGTTGTGCCTATCACCCGCATCTTCAGAATCATCTTCGAATGAAGTGAGGGAGGTGCCAGGACTTGCATTGTCGCGGATCAGCAGATCTGCACCCGATGGGCGTGAAATAATACCGGTGCCGCCGACAATGCGCGTGGCGAGCTGACGTAGAAAATCGTCGATGACATTTGTTTTTTTCTGGGCCAGTGCCTCTTGCTGGTCTTGCGCAGTAACGTCCGTTTTTGGATAGGTGTGTTCTGACATTTGTTCATTACCAGCGTTGTCATCGAAGGCATAGGGGTCAATGAAATAATGGACTCTGTAGTTTGCGTACATCGTATGTTTCCTCTTGCGTTTTCTCAAAACGTGACTACCGCAGCTTGCTTTGTCTGGCGCGCTGTTTTTTTGGCATAGGTGAGCAGTCGCGTCATGTGGCATCAGGTCAGTGAACCTGTTAACACCTGTTAACAGATGACGCATGGTTGGCGCGGTTTAATAGGTAGTCGCTATTGTTGTAGCGAGTGATGTCAGCGAGTGATGCATGGATATACCCACCAGCGAGCCTATGAACAAACGAGGCAATGCAAGCCTGTGGTGGCAGGGAGATCGGTATGAAGTCTGGGTGACTACTCCCCTGCCTGACGATGCGGGCATGGGGAGCGAGGGCTTCATGTAATCATGAAAATACTTGTTAGGCAAGATGTTGGGGAAAAGGATTTCCCAGAAGTTTAACTAAGCGGCGTGCTATTTCTCGCTGCTTTTGTAGTGGTACATTTTTGGCACATATTGAGAAATCTCCATGACCTTGGCATCAATTGCCCATTGCTTCGCTTTTTTTTCCGAGGCACCGGGTTTACCTGGGTTATAGGGATTTTTTTCCCCACCATGACCGTCTAGGTAATAGCGGTCTATATGGGTTGAAGCTATCGCGGGGCCGAGATATTTGGGATTCATAGCTGCCGCTTGCGGGTCTTTCTGATTATCTCTCGCTGCGTTGCCAATGGCCTCATTAATCGTACCCTGGCCGGCGTTATAAGCAGCAATGGTCAGTGCATAAAAATCGGGATGCTTTTTTGGAACATTTATTGCATCTCCCTTGTCTTTAAGTGCAAAAGCACCAACCATAATGTTCGCCTCCGGGTCCGTACTGTATTTGGAAAAGTTATTGTACTTAGCCAGTTCCTTATGTCTTTTAACAGTATCAGCCCATGTATCTGGGGTGAGTTGCAAGACGCCAGTGGCCGCACCTGGTTTTTTGCTGTTGCGAGCGTTGGCAGGGTCTGGAGTCCCACCGGTCTCTACTTTAGCCATGGCTCTCAGGCTAGCTGCGTCGACGCCAGCCGCTTCTGCCGCAGCGTCAAAATAGGGGCGATATTCTTGGTATTTTTTTTGCGCCTTTGGATTGACATCCGGTATCTTTATTTTACCTACTTTGTCAGATCCATTTTTAGCAATCTGATCTGTTCCCTCCTTCTTATCCGAAGACAATTGATCAATTTTCTGGACAATACTGCTGATATCGTCATGCAGCTTTTGCGTATTTCTTCTATCCAGTTCTTCAGTATCTGGTTCGTCTTTGCTATCAGCACGCCTGTCGTTAACATCGGTATCTTTTGACGTTTCGGGCTTCAAAAGATCAAAGAAATGGCGGGCCGTTGCCGCTGCCAGTTCTTCTTTGAAAGCCTGGGCTTCTTCCGGTGTGCGTCGTTGTGCGGCTTCGTTGCGCGCATCTGTAAATTCTCTGGGATCAGGTGGTGCGTTCATACGATCTGCGATTTTCTTGGCTTTGTCATACAGGCCACTGACATTCACATTGCCAGCGTCGAGCCGGCGATTGAATGCGGCAAATTCCGGGGTACTAACATCGGTCTGCAATTCATCATCTGGTATGACTGCAGATTGCATATGACTGATTTCGTCCTGCTTTCTGGTTGCCAGCAGATAAGCCGCGTATCGGTCTTTCAGCGAGGCGGAGGATGCGCCCTTCACCTGGTCGATTTCTTTCTGGATTTCTGGGCTGATGGCACGTGCTTCACTTGCTTCTGGTGGCTCAGGCGTTTGCTCTGCGGTTGGTCCGGCATCAGGAGCGTCATAGCCAGAATCAAACGATGACGGATAGTCGCTATCACTATTATTTGCCAAGGCCAACAGATCAGCGCCTGACGGACGTGAAATAATGCCTTCGCCAACTGGAATGTTCATGGCAAGATAATGCATCAATTCGTCGACGGAATTGGTTTTGTTCTGAGTCAATTCATCTTGCTGGCTTTCACCTGCTGCGTCATATTGTGGATCAGCACCCTGCGACTGGTCGGGCATTTGATCTGCGTCGCCATTCTCGTCGTCGGCATAGGGGTTGTTTGAAAAGGGGCTTCTGTAGTTTGTGTACATGGTGTGTTTCCTCTTGCGTTTGCTAAATAGGGACTAACGTGCCCTGTTCTGTCTGGCGCGCTGCTGTTTGGCGTAGGCGACCAGTTGTGTCATATGGTCTTTGCTGACGCCGAACATGGGTAGCACGGCGTCTGCCACGGCCTGGGTGGTGGCGGCGATCAGGTCGGGCGTGATGGCCAGGCGTTTAACTTTGACCAACAGATCAAGATATTCAAACGCAAAGATCATGGAGGCAGGAACGACGACTTCCAGCGGCATCTGTTTGTTGCTTTGGGCATAGAGGTTGCTGATCATGCGGGCGGCCCCTGCACCGGCATCCTTTGCGGGGTTGCCGGCCTGTGCCATGCGTTGCAGGCGCATTTCTTTATTTTGCGGTGCATACATGATCGTCAGTCCGGCGTTCACCACTTTGGACAAGGCAATTTGAAATTGCGCTGCTACTTTGGATTGAATACCTTGCTCTGCCTGGGCGAGCATGGAATTGGAAGCTTGGCCAAGCATTATGTTCTCCGTATTGAGTTGATGATACCGAAGCGCGGAACATCGCTGCCGTAGCTGGTCTGTGCCTGTTTCTGGCGTTGCAAATCAAGCGCAGCTTGCTGGTTGCGCTGGTTCATGATGTTGAATGGAAGCGCCAGACCTGACTTGGTAAATTCCAGTTTTTGGGCATCGCTCATGCTGCTCCATTTGCTGCCGAGTTTGTCGAGAAGTGACGACGACCCCGATGGCGACCCCGATGGCAATCCTGTCGGCGATGGTGAGGTGTACCCACTGATCTGGCCTAAATCATTTACCGGAATGATGCCATCTTTATCCAGACCGCCAGCCAGGTCTTCTGCAGATACCGCAAACCTGTTATTGGTCGTGGTGTTGATTGTTCCATCGGTATTAAATGATGGGCCGGGAGCATTTGTACCGACCACATTACCGCCAACGTCAAGTGACGGACTGCCTGTTCCTTGCATTGCTACCGTCTGTGATGTTGGCTGAAATACCGGTTGAACAAAATTACCAGGCGGATTGACTGCGCCAGTTATATCCGTGTTCATACCCATCATGTTTTGCTGGCTTCCGATGAAGTCATTGCCTGCCATCCTCGGTCCGGCACCCAGGCCGCTTCCACCCGCAGCGCCAGTAGAGGTCATTGCTGGCGCACCACTGGCCATGGTACCGGCATCCGTGCCAAGACCAGCCAAACCGGACCCGGTATCGGCAACCAGTCCATTGCCGGCCATATTAGTGACCACGTCATCAGTCGCACCAGACAATGCGGCATTGCCAGCGCTGTCTATGGCTGCATCGGCACCCGTTGCGGCAAGTCCTTCAGCTGCGCCGCCTGCTGCTGCGCCGATAGCGCCATTGACGAGTCCGCCTATGCCGCCGACCATGCTGATCTCGCCCCCGATCTTCATCAGGTTTTTATTGCCAGTGACCGCGCCTACCACGGTGGTAGCCATGCCAACTGCGGATATTGCGGTCAACACGGTGGCGACGGTGGTCACCTCAAATGCCGCTATCACGGCTGTTGCGACCCATGCCATATTGTGTTCCTTCCAGTGTTAATTTTTTACAGTGATCCAGGTATTCCTGATCGTCCCCCGCAGTAAAATGTTGTTCTATCTTGTCGATATCGGTTTCATCTGTGCCGTGTATGCTGGTCCAGATGCAGTCTGTCAGCGTGGTGGCGATGCGTTTGGTGCCGGCAGGCGAAACGACCGTAAAAGGCGCTTTGACGTGGACCAATCCTGCCTCTGTCGTCACCAGCATTTCACCTTGCGACAAGATGTTGAGGTTGTCGTATTTGTGGATGCGGCCAGTAAGTGTTACTCCGACAGGAATATGCAATTCGCGCGCATAGACGCCGTTGGCGAAATGGTTGACGACTTTCAATTCCACCTGTGGCAGTTTTTTCATGGCGGCTTCGAGTTCATTCACCTGCTGCCTGGTGATGGGCTTGGCCTCAGTGATCCTGGTCATGGGAATGTCAATTGGTTGCTGACATCGACGTTGGCCTGGTTGATGGCAGCTTGTTGCGTTGGCGTGACGGGGCCAACTAAGCTGCCAGATGCGCCGCCAGATCCGCCACCAGATGCACTGCCATCGGCCCCCACATACGTCCCGGTGCCAGCCGCTGCTGCCGTGCCTTGCAACGTCACTTTCAAGCCTGCGGCATTGGCTGCATCGGTCAGATTTTGCACTGCTGCCATTTTTGCATTTACATCCATCGCAGAATTGCTTTGGATATTAGCAATACCGGCGATATAGTTATTCCAGGCAGTAGCCGTGTTCTGATTCGTTGCGATTGCGGCAGAGTTAGCATCATGCGCTGCGTTCAGTGTTTGCTGGCTGGCGTTGTTCATGCCTGCTATGGTCTTCTGGCTGGCTGCGCTCAGTTCAGCGATTGCACGTTGGGTGTTTGCAGAAATACCCGCTGTTGCCAGGGAGGTATTGGCGTTGCTGTCAGTATTGTATTTTGATGTTGTTGCATTGATGCCAGCCACGCCAAGAGTCGTATCAGAATTCAGCTTGGCAATAGACTGGTTGGAATTGATGCCCAGGATATTGTTCAGCAAGGTATTGCTCTGACCAGAATTGAACTGACCAGCCACATTGGCAGCATTGAAGTTCTGCAAGGCATTCTGGTTCAACTGATCGGTGTTGTACCCGGCTGCTTTGGCATAAGTTGCTGCATCCGCAGAGGCAATCGGGGTGGCGTTACGCATGACTGCATCCATGATCGCACTGTCACGGATGCTGCTGTTGCCAGTAAAACCCCGGGCAGCCGCATCTTGCGCACCGGCATGGGCCCAGGCCTGATAATAGGGATTATTCGGGTCTATCATCCTGGCCATTTGTCCTTGTGCTGTCTGGTCAGCAGTTACGCCCCAGGTCGCAGGGCTGGCTAGCGCAGCAGGATTGTATTGATAGGCACCGCTACCGCCCTGAAATGTTCCAGGGGCATTTGTTGCGCGAGAAGCAGCACCATTTGCCAGGTTCATTCCTGCCATAGCACCTGGTATGTTGATTCTTGCGGCGTTGATGATGCCGCCACCAGGTGTGCTATCGACAATTCCCTGATTGATGGGCGTATTGACTTGTGGACTAGAAAATCCATTGTTTGCTTCTACCCATGCATCACCAATTTCCATACCAGCAGCTTGCAATGCCTTAAACCTTGCCTGCATCGCTTCAGGTGTATCTTGCGCTGCCACACCGGTTGGAACCCATGAATGATTTGGGCCTGTGTAGCTACCTGTTGGCGTTGCCAGGCCTGCTTTTCTATACACTTCGTTTGGGTCAATTCCCAATTGATAAGCCGATTGCGTTTTAAGCAGTGTCGTGCTGCCTGCCGGAGCATAGCCTATCGTATTGTTTTTTACCCCTGATCCATCTGCATATTGCAGCGGTGTCAAGCCCTGCGCCTGGTTATAATCTGCGGTGCCGTAGATGTCACCAGAATACAAATCGTTATAGGCAGTTTTGTTCAGGTTTTGCTGATTAGCATATTGATCTGTAGCGGTTGATGCGACAGACCCTGCCTGCGCACCGCCCAGGTCTTTTTTCATTTGCGCTGCATAAGCGGGATCAGTAGCCCATTGGCTATTTGCATTGGTCAGATAATCACCATAATTCTGCTTTGCAGCAGTCTGAAAGTTTTTATTGACGGTATCAAATGACTGGCCCGATGCCAATTGTTGCGCCCAATAATCAACGCCTGCATTTTCACCAGCCCGGCCCAGATGCGTTTGATACAGACCTTGCGCCTGCTGAAGGTATTTGGGATCAACGGTGCTGGCAGTCGTCCCAATCTGCGCTGGCAATTGTGACATGGGGTCAGGATAGTCAGTCGCTGTTGCAGCAGTGGTTCCTGCATTGGAGGTAGTGTTGATGATGCCGCCTCCAGTATTGCTACTGGTACCTGCTGTATTTTGCGTCAGATCGGTAACAGGCGCATCGGGTGTATAAGTCGATGTACCGTCTGAATTCATTTTCCAGACCATGGCGTTTCCTTATTTGCCGATTTTAGTAGCGGCAACCAAACTGTTGAACAATGGCGCGACCAGATCCCAGGCTTTTTCAAACTGCTCTTCAATGCCGAGGCTGGCAGAAATGAAATTGCGCACTTGCAGAGCTTTTTGGCTGCCTGGCGCATCTGGGATCAGGCTTTCGATGCTGGTGATCAATTGCTTGACCTGGTCCTTGTTTTGGGCGAGGAAGTTGATAATAGAGAGAATTGCAGCGGCGATTTGTAGCATGATGATTCCTTAATAGTGACAGTGGGTAGAAAAGCTGATGCCGTTGATGCTGTGAAGGTAGTCAGCCGCGATAAGTGGTATCGAGTCCGGCGAGCGGGTTGTCTGAGTCAACGAGTTCGCCAGCGATTCGTGCAAAGGTATGATGCTCAGGCTGCACTGACTCGGGTGCTGGTGGCTCAGGTAGGATTGGCACCGGGGTTCCGCTGACTGTATTGCTTGCGCTATTTTGTTCAGGCTTGGCCGGCAGTCCAATTTTGTCGGAACTTGCAACAGTTGCTGCACCGTTGAACAGCCCGAAGCCGATAGCAGCAACAGCGCCAATATGGGTAAGGTCATCCGACGAGATATGAAAGTCGTAGCCATACAATTTCCCGATCGCAAATACAGAGCCCAGCAAGACGGCAATCAAGTTGCCCAACATTTGTTTGTTTTTGAGTTTCACAGCGTCGGCAACAGCTTGGCCCTGCCGGAATACGTTGTAGAACAGTCCTAGTTTTTCAAACATTTTGCGTCTCCCAAAGCAGGTTATTGGCCATACGATTGACCCACCCCTTGCCAAACGTGTCGAATTGCGAAAGCGAGGTGTAAAACTTGATTCGGTGTGCTGCCATGGTCTTGGCCAGCTTGTCTGGATTGCTGGCCAATGCCTTGCTCAGCGTGATGGAGCCGACAATCCCATCTTCAGCCACACCCAGGGCGCGCTGAAAGATGCGGGCGGCCGTGCCGGTACCGCAATTCACCGCACAGTCAAAAAACTCGAATGCGACAACCAGCGCGAAGCGGTCCAACCGATACGGATCCCAGAAGTCGCGCTTATACAGCGCTTTTGCCTGTTCGACAGTCAGTGCTGCGATGTCCAGATTCGGGTAACTGCGCTGGCTGATGCCGTATTTGGTCAGCTTGCCCTTATCCAGCGGATGATTGGTGATGCCACCTTCATTCGCCAGCAAGGGGGCAATACATAATTCAAAATTGTTCATGGTATGTTCCATAAAAAAAGCCCCGAAATCATCCAGGGCTTGGTCTTACACATCAAAATTTACTTCCCGCATTTCAGCCAGGATTGCACCGTCTTCGTCTCGTAGATCCTGATCAAAGACCAGACCAGGGAAGCCAATGCAGCCATTGCGGGTAGCCATCCGGCCAAGGTGGCGACAATAGTGCCAATTGATATCGCATCCAGCCACGCCGGTATATGGTTTTCCTCCATTGGATTTCCTTTTCTTCAGGCGTAAAAAAATCCGCAAATGCGGACTGTATATTCGTTCACTTCAATCAACTATGCTTTGACCAAGTGGACTGACGTGTCGTAGTTTTGCAATACATGTTCGATTACTGCTGAAAGATTGTGTACTGCTTCGTACTGCCTGTACTTACGAGATCGTAAAGGCTCCCTCATTTTTATGTGGCAGCGCTATCAAGTCGCCGGACTTGATTTTGTCTTGAATGTTCGCATGTTTCATAAAACCTCCTACAAGGTCGCTGCTGTTATGAAGAGTTGGTCCATTTGTGCATCGGTCATGCCCAGCACCGGTGTGAGTGCGACAACCAGTTGTTTTCGTCTTTCGACTGTACTTGAAAATTCCCATTCGATACGGGCTGTGTCGCCTTGTGTGCCTGGTAAAGTTGCAAGTACAGTCTCCACATGATCAAGCAAGCCTGCATTAAGTAAGGCAAGACGCGCCTGGCGCATGGTGACAACTTGCGGTATTTTCTTCTGCGGGATCGGTTTCTTTGTAAAAACAAGCCCATCATATAAGTCGCCTATCTGCACATCAACGATATCATCAATAGGTATATATCCATCCACATAGCCAATTACTACATTGATAACTACGCCGTTTTTTATTTCTGCGCTTTTCATCATCACCACCACCAGTAAATGACTACCATACCATCGCCGCCTTTGCCTGTTACCGAACCTGCTGTTCCATCAATGCCACCACCCCCACCACCTGGAAACCCACCAGCTATGCCTGAAAGACCACTACCTGCACCAGGTCCGCCCCACCCACCACCACCTTGTAAAGCGTGCAAAATACCATTTCTTACAATGCCGCTAGTAGATGTACCAACTGCATATTGGCCGGATGCACCTCCATATGCACTAGTAGATCCGCCGCCGCCACCAGCGAAAATACTTCCCCCGCCAGATGCTTGATTTGCAGCGCCGCCACCGCCCCAAACTGCGTTACCTGATGTATTTGGGAATGATATAGAACCACCATTTCCGCCACCGTAATCTGATGACGCATCTGGGAATGCGTTTGTAGCATTGCTTGAGCCATCGTTGGGCGCGCCACCAGCGCCAACGCCACTATTGCCAGCGCTAGCCATCCCCCCCCTCCTGCGCCAGAACCTGGGGAACCGCCGCAGCCGCCATACGCTTCTACTAATATCCCTAAAGCAGCAGAACCAAATGATGATTTACCTCCTGTATTACCGAATATAGATACCCCGGCAGAAGTAACCGATGCCCCTCCCGATCCAATTATTATGGGGACATTTGTTCCGATCTTAAGTGCTGATGCCGTGAAGAGTTGACGATTCCGTGCCCCCCCCCACCACCGCAAGAATTGGTAGCAGTACCCGCGACTGATCCACCGCCCCCACTGCCGCCAGCACCAAAAACATCAACAATAAAATTCTGTGCCAGTGGCAAAATAAAATTGCCTGATGTTTTGAATACCTGGTAACCACTGGGTGGCGCATTTACGTAACCTGGAAATCCAGCCATGATCAATAATCCCCAGAATGTGCCCGCACACGCCAGCCAGCGGCCACTGCGGTGCCGATGGTGGCATACAATGTATAAGTAGCAGGGATAGCTCGATTAATTGGGATAACAACTTTTGTCTGGCCTGCAATCTCTGTCAGCGTGGTGGCGGGAAGACTGACTTCTTCCCACAAAATATTGTTCGCCGCGACTGTAGGTGTCGATCCATTGTTGAGAAACACGCGCAAAACCGATGCAGTATTGGTGCCAATTGGTAAGGCTTCGACACTTTCAACATAGGCACCATTTGCCCCGGCTGCCGCCGATATTTGGGTAACCGTTCCTGTACCATCTTTCGCCGTATTAGCTGCTGTGATCAGCGTTGATATTTGGACCTTGGGGTTTAAAGGGAAAATTGGTTTTTGATTCGCGGGCATGCTTTAGCCTCCGTAATTGTTGAAAAGGTGTACATCGCTACCAACAGCCACAGCATCACTCCATGTCACTGTGGTACCGTCGCTTACAGGAACCTTGTCAACCGTTGCCGCACTCTGTCCTGGCAACGCAGCGCTCATAGCCTGCGCAAACAATGCGGCCATCGTGGCGATCTGTGTTGTGTTGGTGCCAAGCGTAGCGGTCGGCGCAGTTGGTGTGCCGGTCAATGCTGGTGAATTCAGGGGTGCATAATTGGGGAACATCGCAACAATGACGGCCTGAACAGCAGCGACAAAAGCCGTCGTCGCCCCCTTCGTCGAATTATCCCCTGGCGCTGGTGTTGCCATGGTCAGCGTCGCGCCGGTGTAATCATGTGTGCCGGTCCATGCTTGGCCAGCGATATTGCCCTTGCCGCCAAATTGCGTATTCACTCCCTCAAAACCAGCCTGGACCAGGCCAAACTCTGATTTGACGGAAACAGAAACGCCACGTGACTGCGCAACTGGCACGCCCGTTTGCGCGTAATACGGATTAGTCATACCTGCCTTTCATGAACGTTGAAGTAATTGCGGTGTGGACATCAGCGTCACACCCTGCAGGGTATGTGACTGGTCCTGGCTGCGGTTCGAATAAAACAGCAAGCCTATATTTTTTTCCGTGCCGTCGATGGACAACGAGGGGCTGCTGACGTAAGCCGCATCCCAGTTGAACTGGTCCCAGTTAAACTGATCCCAGTAACCGCCACCGCCGCTCAGCGCTGTGTCACTTTGCGGTGCTGACGGCAATACCGCCGGATTGCCATAGCCAAGATCGTAGGAAATATTGACCTTCGCAAAACCGTCCACCACCACTTCAAATACCGCACGACGAAAACGCTTGCGGATGCGCGGTGACTTGTTATTGTTAAACGGCAGGCGGCACCAGGCCTCGACGGCATTGCCGTCTTGCGAGGTACCGACATTGTCCTGGTACACATAGCCATCGTCCGAACCAAAATACGTCACCTCGGTACCATTGCTCAGATTGGCGGTGCAAATACAGCGCACTGGCCGGTTATAATTCAGCGGCAGCATGCCATTCACCTTGTCGCCAGTCAGGCCGACTGCCAGTGCCGTACCATCGGTAAAATACACGCGGTACTGATTGCGGGTACGCAAGGTCGTCGATGCACATTCCAGCCCCCGTTTGCGGGTCACCAGCGGCTGTATCATGTGGCTGACGGAGGCATAATCAAAGTCGCCATAATTCAGGGTCGTGGTCAGTGCCTGTATGCCGCGGGTAGTCATACCAAAGGCATCATTCGATACTTGCTGGCAGGTGAAAGCGCTGTAGCCGATATCAAAAATCGATGACACCAGCTTGAAGTCAGCATTGCTGGTGCCATACAGCACGAAAGTGCGTTCGGCAGTAAAAATAGCCAGTGAAGATCCGGCCTGGTTACCGCCTTGCGGTAAAAAACCGGTCACCGGTTTGGAGCAATCCAGTTCCCCTGCCCCCGTCACTACCGTCCATGAATACGGCGCACCCAGGCTGGAATACTGCACCGAGGCGTTAAAGGATAAAAACAGATAGCCCTTGTGGGCAATCACATGGGCGGGCGTATCCTGCGTCATGCCGGTGCGCAAGGGGATGTAATTATTGCCGTCAAATTCAAATGCCAGGTTCACGCCATCGGCACCATACATCTTGCTGGCATTATTGGCACCAGTGAAGTTGTAATTGAAAAATTCCATCCTGCCGCCAGGCAGGCGCGTGATGGCAGTCGATGCACCGGACGCCGTCACCTTGCTGCTACCGCTTACCTGCAAGGCACCGGCAGCAAAGGCACCACCCGTCAGCGCAGCAAACACCAGCGTACCGGCCCCGGCGCTAGTCCAGGTACCGGTACGCAGCATCGCTGCCACACACACCCCCGAGACACCACCCTGGCTCACTGCATCACCCGTTTTAATTTCAGCCGTGGCCGCTGTAAACTGCACCTCCACACCAAAACTGACCTGCACCCACCCACTGCCTGTTGCCTTATACATGGCAGCAGCAGTACCCGCTGCATTGTCCCGAAAGGCATACAGCACGTCATTAAACACCCACACGCCACGCACCGGGCCACTGCCCGGCACCACCTGTATCAGGCTGCGCTGGTCATTCGCCGCCAGCAAGGCATAATCGACATGATCACTGACTGAACTGGCGCCATTGCTGGCCTGCGGTGCGGTGACGGTGGCCACCGGTGTCGCCCCTACCCGCAAGCTTTCAGCCACCTGGAAAGTGGCGCTCACCCGGCTGCACACCAGGTAATTGCTGAAAACAGCCAGCACCAAGGCCGTCGCCGTACTGCTGGCACCAGTGACCGTATTGCCAACGGCAATACCCGCCGTGGTATTCACATACACCAGCGTATAAGCAGCCGCACTGGGGGATGGCCGTCCATCAAAACGCTCATAGCCATCAATGCGACGATAACCACCACCAATCGCCGGTTCATAATTCTGGGCATCGATCACCATGCCTGGTGCCATCGCTATCGATGGCGTGACCAGGTCCAGCCCGCCACCCAGCGGATAATAATCCTGACGTACCACAGGCATCTTCATAGCAAGGGCTCCGCAAAACGTACGGGCGGCAACTGATTCAATTCCAGTCTCGCCAGCACTTTGTCAAATTCGGATTGACCAAGCTGAAACACTTCCGACGCCGCTTCATGGCCACCGTAAAACATCATGGCGCGATACACAATCGCCCTATGGTATTCGGTCGGCAAAGACGGCACATCCGTCGCCGCCTGCAACTCTTGTGGTGCCAGATAATATTCACCCGTCACCGTATAGCCTGCGGCATTCGGCGCAGCGCCCAGCAAAATGGCTTTGGCCGGGCTGGCCGCCCATTCCACCGGGCGCTGATAGGCAGTCCGCATGGCACCAAACTGATACAGGTTACGAAAATATCCATAGTCGCGACAAGGCAACCAGGTTTCATTGGCGGTACCCAGCGCGGTTTGATACAGCCTGAAGCTATCGGTTTTCCAGTTACCAAAATTCACCGCATTCGCCTGTAGCGGGGTATAAGCTTGCTGTTGTGCCACCGTGTTGAATGAAAAACTGGCGCGCATGAATTCCCAGTGTTCGTTCATGCCCTGGATATCTATCCATGCGTCATTCACCCAGTTGCAAAACTTTAGTGATTCACCACTCAGCCCCGTCACCGTGGTCAGTGCGGCGCCCGAAGCGCCACATTTTTCGCGCAGCGCATTGACGATAGACAGATAGTTCACGATTTATGCCTGCGCGCGTATAGACCGCAACCATTCCGTGTCACGCGGCTTGGCGTTGATCAACTCGAACGGATAAGCCGTGCCTATGCTGCGTACTATCCTGGCAGTGTCATTGCCGTCATGATCGATAGTCTTGACAGTACGCACATTGATGGGCTTGGCGCGCAACAGCGCTTCAGCCACATAGCGCCTGACATTCAGCTCTATGCCGCGTGGCAGGTTATTGCCGTAGACAGGATGAGATCTGACGCCATTCACGCACACCGGTACCCGTGGTTCTTCATTCGGGTTGGTGGTTTCCTGTATGCGTATGCACACGGTTTCATTCATGAAATTCATCTTGTCTGCCCAGTCCTTTTTATCGGCCATGACATCGGCAACGACTTCAATTTCAGGCACATCATCATGACTGAAAACGCCGCTGGCAGGCATGGTGACATCGGGTGCCACCGGGCCTTGCAGTTCAGCCGTGTTTTTGCTTCGTGACATGTTTGATCCTTTAATAAAAAAAGAGCATCCGTAGATGCTCTTTTTGTTGAAAACCTTAAAAACTTCTTATAACTTCGTAAAACTTCTTAACTTCTTAAACTTTTTAAAAAGTGACGCGGCTACATTACGCGTGCACGCGCCAGGCACAAGTCCTGGATGCCAGCACCAGGCCCAGCGTGGCATTTTGCACTACGCGAAAGCCATTATTCGTCAGCGTAATGCCGCCGTTGCCGCCGCCAACTTCCAGCGTGCGGGTGCCGTTTGCCGCCGTTTTGACACAGCTATTGGCAGCCATGCCTTCGTAAAATTCACCGCAGACGCGGTCGGTCAGGTTTTCCCATTTCACATACTTGGGTTTGAAACCGCAGACAACTTCTACATAGTCCGTGGCGGTGATGGCAGTGCCATCCAGGACATCCAGGCCATTGGCAAATGCAGCCGAGCCCTGGGATGGGTTATAGGTCAGAATCTGACCAGCGATATTTTGAGGCATCTTGCTTCCTTACAGGTTGGTGGTCAGCGCGGGTGGATTGTTCAGCGCGCCATAATTGGTATCAGTCACACCGGCATCATTGTCGAGTTTGGCGTTGGTAGCGATCAGTGCCGTGCGCAGCGCAGCCACATCGGCGCGCAGGGCAGAGATCAGAAAACGTACCGCCTCGGCATCACGATGGCTTGCCATCGCATTGCTGCGCTGCTTGATGGATTCAGGCATACAGGTTTCCTTTCATTAGCTCAGCAAAGGTGTGCCGGCTTCCACCACAGCCAGGCGACCCTGGTTCTGGATGATGGCGGCGTAATACCATTTGGCACCGACATAACCGCGCTGGCCGCCCGGATCAGACTTGTCACGCTGCGACGGTGGCAGATACCAGGCATCCCAGTTTTCAACACCGCCCAGATGGGTCTGGCCTACCGATTCATCGGCCATCATGATCATGGGGTAGACATCAATCAGCGAACCGCTGGTACTGGTCATGCCGGTTGCGCCAATGGCCGCACCAGCATCCGGATAACCAGCCAGTTCAGGCGACAACACAAAGCGGAAACGTTCACAGGAACCGATTTCCATATCATGGATAGGCTTGCGCTGCGCGTAATTGGCGATATCCTTGAAGTTGGGCAAATCGCGGATGGCCGGTTCCAGATCGGTATGGCAAAACACCACGAAGGCCGCTTCTATCGGTGCCGTCGCAAAATTGGTGGAAGGCACCAGCACCTGCGTGATCGGCATCGCATGGTTGGCCAGCAAAGTCTTGGCCACCTTGCGCAACATATTGATGGTCACCGTGTTGGCTACCGTCGCGCGCGACGTGCCGCCGCTGTAATACACTGTGGTACCTGCCTTGTAGGCACCGTAACGCACCATTTCACCGATCAGGCCCATGCGCTGGCCGGTCTGGCGTTTGGCTTCATCGGGAATGATGTCGCCATCTTCATGCATGTCGTTCATCTGGTCGGTCACACAGTACAGTACCAGGTACTGCACCAGCGTTGCCGTCACATCGGTTGGGGTCAGCGTGTCGGCTGTCGGCGTGACGCCTTCGACGGCTTGCTGGCTGGATGCAAATGTGGCGACGTTGTTGGCGGTAATCCACTGATTATCCACGCCACCATACGGCAGCCAGCGGCGAAACTTCACATTATTCGATTTGTTTTTGGGGATGACTTTATCTTTGTCGGTACCGACCAAAGACAAGACTTCAACCGGTGCTGCATGCGAAAGGATTTCACCTTTCAGCGTGCCCACCCGCTGGGTTACATTGGCATAGCTTGCTACTGGCATAAATTAACTCCTAGCGCTGGCGACGTGCCTGAAAAGCTTTGTCGGCAGCTGATTGTTCAGAAATGACACCGCGTGCCGCCACCTGGCCTTGCGGCTGCATGGCATTGGCAAGACGGCTCTTGTTTTGCTGCGATTTTTTGGCGAAGGCGTCCCTGGCTTGCTGATAAGCCTTGATCGAAGCACCGATTTCAAACGCATTGTTCGAGTTGTGCATCTTGGTCTGGTAAGCCACAGGCTGGGCCGCCAGCCATCGACGATAATCCGTCTGTGGCAAACGGCCATCAACATCCGGCAAGCCGATAATCTGATCCCAGCCGGGGTTTAAGCCATGCAATAATTCAACGTGGGTATTCACCCGCTCTGACGACGCAACTTCCAGCGCAGCCTTTTTAGCCAGAGCGACATAGTCGTCCGGTGTGCGGCCTGCAGCTTTGGTCCTGCCATTGGTAGAATCACTCCCTGAATCATTCCCTGAATCATTCCCTGGCCCGGTACCCCGGGTATTGAGTTTGCCCAGAATCTTGTTGAGCGCCCCCTTGGTCAAATCTGCCAGTTCCGGAAAAATCTCGCGCATTTCCGCCAGGTCTTCGTCATTGACCGTGACAGCCTGACCACGCGGCACCTCTTGCTGCAGGCGCTGTATCGCGGCATTCAACTTGCCGTTGTTACCGGCCAGATGATCAATCTGCTTGCGATACTTCGGTATCTCACCCAACAAACCGGCGATCTGTTGTTCTGTCAAACCAGCCAGCATCCTCGGCGCTGGCTGCGCTTCAGCCTGACCGGCACTGGCATCCTTATCCAGTTCTGCCTTTGTTGCGACGGATGTTTCACTGCGCGCCCGCTCAAAAGCCGCCGCTGCTGCTGCGGCTTCAGCGCTATTGCGTTCGCTACCTGCGCTACCTGCACTACCGACGCTATCAGCACTGCGGCCCGCTTCCTGATTGCCCTGGACGGGCTGCTCTGCCGCGCCACCCTGTTCGATTTCACCACTCATCATTGCTTCTCCAAAAAACAAAACCCGCCTGGTGGACTGACATAGTTGAAACAGAAATGAAAGACACTTGCCCGCTGATCAGGGCCACTCTGTGGTTAACTGTGACAGCCCGCTCATGCGGGTCAGACTACAGACAGGGCAACGATTACTCGTCGCGGTCTGTCAATGGTTCCGGTACATCGCGGTTAGCGATTCCCAGGCTTAAAACATACTGTGTATCAGCAATGCGGCCACGCAGCTTTGCCGTCTGTTCCGGCGTCAGGTCTGTATCATTGCGCTGACGCAGGCTTTGCAGACGCTGCTGCAGATGCTCGCGCAGGCGCGCCCATACCGGGCTGTGCCGCTCTTCATTGTTGAGCTGAAAATCTTCTTCATTCATGGCCCTGTCCCTATCCTATGGCGTATCGGGCGTGCTGATTTCATCACGCACCAGGCTGGTATGGTGTTTATGCAGGCTTAGCATCCGATCTTGCAAACCCTCATTTTGTGCCAGCTGTATTTCAGCCGCTGCCAGTTCACGCTTGGTCTGGTTGTCCATGGCGGACTTGGCCAACATGGTCCTGGCATCATTGATACTGATTTTTTCCTTGTTGGCATAATCCAGCAAGGCGATTTCACGTTGCAGTTCCAGCTTGCGCATTTCATATTCGCCATTCTGTTGCGCGATCAGCATTTCCTTGTCGGCGCGTGCCATTTCAGCGTTGGCGCGTGATGTCTCCACCATTTGCGCCGTCTGGGCGCGTATGCGTTCCTGCTCGATGCGGGCGCTGGCGTTGGCCATTTGTGGCGTGCTGCCACCGGTACGCAATAACTGTTGCTGGTGGCCGGCTTCTTGCGCAATGCGCTGCAGTTCAGCCTGCGACTGCGCCATCTGCAATTGCCCGTTGGCCTGCGCCTGTGCCTGCACTTTCGCCAGACCAGCCTGCGCCATGATCTTGGCGGCCGTAATGCGCGCATCTTCCGGTGGTTGACGCCCGGCCATTTCCTGCTTCCGGGCGTCACTCAGCTTCAGCCTTTGCGGGTTGATGCGCTTGGATTTCAACAATTCTTCGATAAACAGTTCCGGGTCCAACCCAAAGGCCGGGTTGGTGGCAAAGGCCGCAATCTGCACCAGGAACTGGTCTTGCGCCGCCCTTTCCATCAGCGCGCTGGAACCGCGCGCATGAATACTGAAATCACCTTTTTCACTATCGTCTTCGCCATGGATCATCAGGTATTCATAATAGCGACCGATATGCGGTTCGGTAATGCAGTCATCAATGCGCCGTACAATGTCACGCGGCACGATGCTGGCATTATTCATCAGCAATTGCATGCCACCCACCGTTTCTGGTGCAGCCCCTTGCTGGCCCTGCATCATCATCGGCAACCCCGTGGCATCTTCAAACATCTTGGAAAAATACTGGATGATGTTCATCAGCTCGCCCTGCATGCTGGGCACATTAAAAAACATCATCGCATGCGCCACCTGTGAAATATCGGCGTCGCCCCGCGTGTACCAGGTGTAAGGGTCATTGCCCTGTACCACCGCCTTGCGGTTGATGACCGTATGCGGCCTGGCAGAACGGCCGGCGTTGTCCATCAGGTTGCGCACTGCTGCATTCAAACCACGTTGCGCCGTGCGACCCTGGCGTGCCACGCCATCGCCTATCCACAAGCCTGATTTACGCTGCCATACCGTCACATCATAAGTAAATTCTTCACTATCCAGATGCGACAGTGCTGCCTTGATCACATGCTCATTCACCATCGTCACCACGGCATGAAAGACGTCACCGGCTTCGCCTTCCACTTCACAACCGGCATCGGCCATGTCCTGCCATTCCACCTGGCCTTCAAAGTACCATATCTCGAACAGGTCAGAATCAGTCTGCTGTTCTGCGGCACTCTTGCGCGCACCATGGGTGGCGCTGATGGGGCCTTCTTCCAGGCAGCGCGTAATCTGCGCCGGGATATAACTGTCCAGCTTCACCAGGTCACGCAATTTGCTGCGCGTGATAAAGTCTTGCTCGAACACATAACTGCCGTTATTGATATCTTCACCGCAAGCAGGGTCCGGGTAAAAACGCCAGGGGTCGATACGGCGCGATGCAGGTATCACTTTTTCTTGTATCTCTATGGCATAACCCTGGTCAGTCCTGACCACCGCCTTGGTCGATTTCGCTTTGGGAAACGGCCCCTTCATGATGCCGACACCAATGCGCGCCATGTCCTTGATCACCTTGCGCATTTCTGCGTTATAGGCACAGGCAGTCAGCCAGTCATCGATGCGGGTACGGGCTTTTTTCCAGGCATCATTGGCAGCATCGATTTCTTGCTGCGCCAGATCGCCGACGGTTTGCGGTGCCGGTGTTGCTGGTAATGCCGGAGTCGTAGGTGATGCAGGCATGCCCATGCCTACAGGTACACCCGGCATCATCCCTGCATCTGGCATGGCACCCTGCATGGGGTTGGCTGCAGGCGGCGGCGCGGCGGCTGGCATACCCGGCCCCTGTGCTGCAACCGAGTCAGCAACTCCGGCGGGTGGCCCAGCCTGCATCACCTGGCCACCTGCAGGCTTCACAAACAGGCTGCGCAGGCGTGCCAGCATGGAAGCTGGCATGGCTGCGCCACCCTGCCCGGCCTGTCCATCCGGCCCTTGCAGTCCTTGCGGCCCCAGTTGCATCTGCTGTGCTGCCTGCATCAGCGGGGTCATGTCCTTTGCCTGCTTCACCAGATCTGGCACCGGGGTAGGTTCACCATCCCAGTTCCTGTCATCAGTGGGCAGATACAGATCGGCAATCAGGGCCGATGCCATATCCACATACGGCCGCGTCAGCGGCACAAAGACCGTGCTGCGCGTCGCCTTGGCATCTGGCGCACGGGTGGCACCGGTGCCGGTGCCACCAAAGTCATACGGCTTGATACGGGCCGATGTCGTGCGGTTGGCATCATCGATTGCTTCATAATGGTCTTCATCTTCTTGCCATTGCTCTTCCACACCCATCTGGCGGCGCGCTTCTATCGCCGTATTACGCATCGCGCGCAGGGTGGAAGAAAACGCCGCCAACCGCGCCAGGCGCGCTTCACTTAGTTCGTCGCCTGGCGCATCACTGATGTTGTCATCACCATCGTCATCGCCATCGTCACCACCATCTTCACCAAGCGCATCTTGCCCATTTTCTTTACCGCCGCGGGCGCTACGGACACGCGCACCGCCTGGCAAAGCCTGGCCTGCATTCACATTTTTATTTTTCATTGTCATCTCATTGACCACATTCATTGCCAACTACGTGGGCGTGGCCCACCGCCGCCTTTTCTGACCGGTATATGCTGGGCCATATCAATTCCTCAACGGCGTGGCGCGACGTGCGCACAGGCTCACCGTCACCGTCGCTCCGCTGCCGGGTGTGGTCAGGTTGGGCCGCACATAGCGTGGCAATTCGATACTGGCCAGGCCACCATTGGCAGACAGCGTGGCCGCAGTACCGCCCGCCGCATTCGACAACACAAACCAGTTGCTACCATCATTGCTGCCCTGCAGACTTAAGGTCGCACCACCCCAGCTACCCACCGCCTGCCAGGTGCGATCGGCCCATTCCGGCATTTCAAACGGCAGACCATCGGTATTCGCCGTACTCAGAGCCCAGCTCAACAAAACGACACTGGCATCACGGGTACCGATGTCACGAGAAAATTGGGGGCTAACGCTTGCCATGATTGATATCCTTAAAAATAAAAAACCGCCTCAAGGGCGGTTGTATTTGGCATAAAAAAAACCGCTAATTAGCGGTTTTTTTAAATTTATTATGCTGCTTCAAGTGTTTGTTCATCTTGTTCAATTTCGTCCACTTCGAAAGTGGATTTCCATTTCTTGCGATGTTCGGACACTATAATGCGTGTATTGGCAATCCGATCTATTAATTTGATCGACTCAATCATTGTGCTAATCTTTTGATCTCCCAATCGGTGTGACATATATACACATCGAAGGTGAAAATCATTCGATTTAGGTATTTTCCCAGTTTTTTCCCACTTAGCAAGAGCTTGTTCACTGTATCCCATCATGTGTCCCAATGACTTTTGGGACAAACCTAATGCACATCGCAAATAACGAAATTCTGCACCAGTTAATTTTCCGGGTTTATTTACAATTGCAGCGCAAATCGCTTTGATAAGCCCTTCAAGATCATGAAATGAAACGCCTTTGCCATAGGGCGTATTATGCTCGACATAACCGTTTGCAAGCCATACATTACGCAAGCCTCCATCGGTAAAGTGATACATTTTGATTCTCCTAAATATGCATAGCGGTAACAACAATTAAATTGGGGTCATCGTCGCTTAATGCAACGACCACCCCAATGTTATGACCTACACAGTAGTATTCCATTCGACACTCTATTGAGCCCTTAATTAAATTTGGTTCGGGCCCACGGTGAATCGATCCTTTTGTTAAAATTTCAATAATACATGTCAGGGTTATTCCGCGTTCTTTCATGCGAGCACTAACATGTTTTGTGAAAATAAGCTTCTTCGAATCTATTGCTCTTGTTCGTATGATCGCTTGCAACGCAGATGCTCGCATACTCATCACACTTGGAGTCAGGCTAGGATTGGGCTTTTTTGCCATATATTAGATTAAAGAAAGCCTATACAAAATATAGGTCTAAACTCTATAAATATCAACAGACTTATCCACAGGCATATACGATATTTGGTTAACTGAGTGAAAAAATCTGTGGATAACTAGTAAATAAAAGAACTTTATCCACATACTTATTCGTTTGTAAGTAAGTAAAAGTTTGTCATAGTTCTTACTTAATCACAATCTGCATTGATTGAAATTGTGTATTTTTATACACAATTTCACTTCGATTTTTGTCTATATTTATGTTCCTGAACGCTGAGCCGATACATGCTTTCCGGTTCATCAAATCCGTCACATTTCAAATGCTCCGGTAGTCAACCTTACAGCTTGTGTGTAAGAAAACTTTCTTTATAACCACACCATTCAAACCCCTCAATAATTAAACTCCGCATCCAAAGGCGCAAAAGCCTCGTCCTCGAATTCATCTTCGTCGCGCGGGGCGAGTAAAAATTTGCGTATGGCTGGTTCTTCCTTGCGGGCCAGGCAATCCAGGGCGTCGTCGTGGGCGCCGACCGGAAAGGCGGCGTATTCGTTACGAAAATCATCCATGATGTCGCGCAACTGGCCGTTGGCCATCTGGCGTTTCATGCTGGCGGGTAGCCACAGGCGGCCTTGCTGGAATGACGGGATCAAACGCCGTATGCGATCTTCCTTTTTTGTCGCACCGCCCAGTTCCAGGATACGGAAACGGTATTGCTGCCTTTCCTGCTCGATGCGGATATGTTCGATATCCGATTGCAGGCCATATTGTTCATAACCGACAGCAGCTGGGCGGTGGCGGCGTACCAGCGTGAACAGGGCTTCGGTACGTTCTGTCAAATTCAAACGATCACGCACACCATCCAGTACATAATCATTGCCATCGGCACCGCGCCCTACTACCCACATCGACGTAAAATCACCGCGTGTGCGGCTTTTGCCGCTGGCCGGATCCACCAAAATCACCTTGTTGCTGGTCGCGGGCTGGCGCTGGTAATACAGCAGCCATTCATTCTTGAATTCGCCCCCACCCACCGGGCGCGGTTCCTGCTGGTACAGGGCTGACCAAGTGCGGGGTTCACGCTTGGCGTTTTCCAGCATCTGCGATGTGAACCATTCTGGCCACAGGGGTTCGCCAACGGCGCGGCCCAGGGCATCGTCTTCCCGTGCTTCCATCGGCAGCGACAGCACCTTCACGCGCTGACCTGCCTGTTTCAAATCAGCGATCATGCGGCCAGCCAAATCATCTTCATGCCAGCGCGTCATGATCAGTACCGTGGCGGCACCCGGCTTCAAGCGTGTGCTCATGTCATCACGCCACCATGCCCACTGCTTTTCCCGTATGGTCGGGCTATCGGCATCTTCGCGGCTCTTGACCGGATCATCAATGATCGCCAGATCAGCGCGGCGACCAGTCACTGATCCGCCCACGCCCGCCGCAAAATACTCACCGCCCTGCGCCGTGTCCCAGCGCCCGGCGGCGCTGCTATGCGCCGATAAACCACTCTTGGGAAAAGCCCGTGCATGGGCGTTGCTGCCAAACAGATTACGCACACGCCGACCAAAACGTTCGGCCAGTTCTACCGTATGCGACGCAGCAATCACACAGCGTTCCGGGTGCCGCCCCAGATACCAGGCGGGAAATACCACACTGCCATAGGTTGATTTGGCCGAACCGGGCGGCATGGTCACGATCAGCATATCCAGCGCGCCGCGTTCCACTGCTTCCAGTTCTGCGATCAACAAGGCATGATGACGCGCCGGTGTCACATCCAGCGTCATGGTGGCATACACCGCCAGGTCATCTACTGCCCGCGCTGCCTGTTCCTGCTCCAGCAGCGCGATCAATTCCAGTTCTTCATCCTTGTTCAAGGCCATATAATTTTTCCTGCAAAGCTGCCAGACGGGCACGCCGTTGCGCGTCCGTCATCGCCGGTATGTCATCTTCTGCCGGTGCCAACTCACGCAAATTGAAAGCCTGCCGTTCCAGCCCTATCCAGGTCTTGGTTGCAGTCGCCAGGCTGACCGCCAGCGCCGCATGGGTGGATAAAGACACCGCCTTCAGCAAACGGCTTTGGCGGGTGCCGGTTTTGTCGTCGGCGCAATCGGCTTCGATGTCCTGTTCAAATTCATCGCGCCGCCCGGCCACATCCAGCAACTGTTGCGTCAGCAATTCCACCAGCGCATGGCCCTGGCGTATGCGGGCGCGGTGTTCGCGCACCACCTGCACCACCGTGGCAGCCGCTGTTTCAACGATTTGCCTTTCACTGGGTGCAGTTGGACTATGCTCTTCACCGAATCTCGGTTCTCCGTACCCAACTTCGCCCCGCACCAGCTCTGCCCTGGCCTGTTCCTGCACTTTTTGTGTCAGGTCACGTTCCCACAACTGCATGGTGGCTTTCTTGCGGATGGCGGTATCAGAGATGCCGTGCAACCTGGCGATTTCACGCACGGAAGACACACCGGCGCGGTAATCACGTTCGACGGATTCCCAGTCGATGCGGCGTTTTTTGCTTAACTTATTTTCTTCATCGGGCATAGTCATCTTCGTACTCTCCCCCTTTTTGTCATGCTTAAATCATGCTTAAATCATGCTTAAATCATGCTTAAATCATGCATAAAATCAGGCTGGCACAATCAGTGAACGCTGGCGAGCCTTTGCCACATGATCAGGATGTACCTGATACCTGGCAAACGGTTCATCACCCTGCATATCAACCGGGCTGATAATCAGGGCCAGCAGGCGGTTTGTGCCAGGTTCACGCAAGACGCTGATGGTGACGCCATCAAAATCCACAGGTGAGCCATAAGCCAGTGCCACCGCACCCATCAGGTCGCCTGACATTTCAATCACATCACCACCGGATGGCTGAGTAGTTTTTTCAGTCGCTTTGTCTACATCTTCCATCATCATCAAAACCCCGCCTTGTCACCACGACGCGATTTGAAAGCCGCATCGGCTGCGTCCTGTGCGCCTTCACCACCAGGTTCGCCACCAATGGTGGCAGCACCCACCTGTGCCGCATTACGCAACAGCTCACGCGCCACAGCCAGCGCCTGGTCTATGTTATCCGCCGGCTGCATGCCGGATGCATCACCAGCGTCGTCGGCAGCAGACGCATCTGCCTCCATCCCCATTGCAGATGACGCAGAAGGTACCGACGATGCACCTGAAGCAGAATCCTGCGTGCCGACACTGATATTGCCGTCTTCATCTATTGCTATACAAACCGAAATCGGAGTTGCCATGATTGTCCTAAAAAGAAAAACCCCGTTGGTTTAGCAACGGGGTTTTGAATATGTATCTGTGCCTTTATGCAAAAAAATCACATAAGAAAAAAGCCCACCGAAAAAATTCGGCAGGCTTAAAATTAGGCGCAGCTATTACGTGTATCAGAATTCAGTGTAAGTCGGAATATTTTGACGGGCAAGTCATTTATAAAGAATTTTATAAATTATTTTTACCGCCTTTTTTTCTGACAATTTTCACGCGACCATCGTTTACTTCAAGGCATAGGCGTCAACAAAAACGCATGTCGTGCGCCGTTGATTTTACCTGTGCCGGCGATCTGCCCTGCGTCGTTGAGGTAAATATAAACGCCATCAATTTCTGTCAATTCTGGCAGTAGTGTATTCAGATCGATGATGCTGCCATTATTAAACAGGACTGGTCGACGATCCGAATTGCCAGGTACGGTGTAATAGCCAATGATCTGGCCGCTGGCGTTGATGGAATACGCAGCGCTGTTACCACCTCTCGCCACTGGTGAACCCAGGTTAGTCATCTGGCCTGCAGAATACAAAAAGGCCCGCACATCACCACCAGCCGTCATTGATTGCCCCACCACCTGGCCCAACTGATTGACGCCATTGGCATAACTGGTTTTTCCGCCCAGTGTACCCAAGTCATGGAATTGATAGCCATCGTATAAAAATGCATGTGTTGCCGTGCCATTGTAAGATGACCCGACTATCTGTCCTGCGTCATTGATGGCGGACGGTACACAGCCGCCCGTGGTGGACAGTGAACCTATGCTGTTCATGCCACTGCCATACGAAACAAAACACTGGTTCTGGTTGCTGGCACTGCTCGAAACACCGGTAATTACGCCCGATGCATTGATCGCTACCGCTCTGCCAAAGCGCCCACCCAGCGTACCCAGATTCACCATGCCATTCGTGGTCGCAACAAAAGCCCGTTCGTCATAATTTGCCAAAATGGTATAACCCACCACCTGCCCACTATTGTTAATGCCATAGACCAGATTGATGCCGCCATCAATACTGCCCAGATCGGTGGATGTCTGGCCGGCAAACAGGCCGACATGCATGCTGCCATCAGCCCCCAATATCGCCCCGGCAGATTGCCCCTGCGCATTCACCACCAGTGGTGCGCCTATGCCACTACCCACTTTGACAATCTGCCCGCCCCTACTTAAAAACGGATAAGGCTGACCATCAGCCTCCGTAGAAAAGCCAGCCACGCGCCCATCTGGCGTCAGGCCACGGGCATTGCTGGTGCCACCGGCAAAGGCACCCAAATCCGTCAAGCGCCAGCTCGCCGCGCTGGCTTGCGGCGCTGCCATCAAACTGGCCAGCATTAATAAGACACTGCCCAGGGCAGTCAAAAATTGATCGTGTTTCATTTTTAATCCTTAAATAGATTTGAAAAACAGCATGAGCGTGAAAAAGACCGCCTTGCCAACAATGACAATGCGGTAGAAAAACCAGGAGAAAGATGCAGAAAAAGCGGAAGAAATGCAGGAAGAAAGACAGGAGCAGAAAATAGAAAACCCGCCAGCAAAGGGCGGGTTTTTATCGCTTTAAGACACAATGTAAGACGCCGTATAAGACGCCATATAAGACGCAACAATGACGTGTATCAGAAACCAGTGTAAGCCGGAATATTTTGGTGGTCAAGCACCTGAAAACAGCGCATGTCGCCACCGCGCCGCAGGGCAGCCGAATACTTTGTAACAAAGCTGAAATACAAAAAAATCAAGCTTCAGTTACTATATACGCCTCTATCCGCCCATTGAATAAAGGCGCAGCCAGACGATCATGATGTCAAAGACTCCCCTGCCCGTGCAGACCGGCCCCCATTAATGCCCATCCATCAGTTATTCACAAACTTGCAGAAGAACAGGACAAGCTATGACAGAAGATGATATCCGCAACAATGCCTTCGCCATGCCCTATACGAATTCGGCTTTCCCCCCCGGGCCGTATCGTTTTACGGACAGAGAATATCTGATCATCACCTACCGTACCGACCCCGATTTATTAAGAAAAGTGATTCCCGCGCCGCTGCAAATGGCAGAGCCGGTCGTCAAGTTTGAATTCATCAATATGCCTGATTCAACCGGCTTTGGGCATTATTGCGAATCCGGTCAGGTGATTCCTGTCACGCTGGATGGGGTGGCGGGCGGCTATGTACACAGCATGTACCTGAACGACCACCCGCCGATTGCCGCAGGGCGTGAGTTATGGGGCTTTCCTAAAAAACTGGGCGAGCCAGAATTGCGGGTACACAAAGACACGCTGGTGGGTAGCCTGGATTACAGCGACATCCGCGTGGCAACCGGCACCATGGGCTTTAAACACACCACGCTTGATCCGGTTGCGGTCAAGGCTGGCATGAGCACGCCCAGTTTCTTGCTGAAAATTATCCCGCATGTAGATGGCACACCGCGCATCTGCGAGCTGGTGCAATACAGCCTGACCGATATCGTCATCAAAGGTGCCTGGGGCGGCCCCGGCGCACTCGATCTCTTCCCCCATGCACTGGCACCGGTGGCAGCCTTGCCGGTGCGAGAAGTACTCTCTGCAGTTCATATCCTGGCCGACCTGACACTGCCTTATGGCAGCGTTGCGTATGACTACCTGGCGAAATGAAACAGTCCACTAGCCCTTAAAAAATAACCTCCATCAATAAAGGAAACATCATGTTACTCAAAGACAAAGTTGCTCTGATCACCGGTGCCGCCAGCGGTATTGGCAAAGAAATCGCCATTGAATACGCCAGGCAAGGTGCCAAAATTGTCATCGCCGACATGGCGCTGGAAGCCGCCACCGCCACCGCCAAAGAAATTGAACAGTCAGGCGGTACCGCCATGGCCGTGGCCATGAATGTCACTGACGAAGCCCAGGTCGATAAAGGCGTGGCCGACGCCGTTGCCGCCTACGGTACTGTGGACATCCTGATCAGCAACGCTGGCATACAAATCATCAGCCCCATCGTTGATTTAAGCCTAGATAACTGGAAAAAACTCACCGCCATTCACCTTGACGGTGCCTTCCTCACGACCCGTGCCTGCATGCGCGCGATGATAGCGGGTGGCAAGGGCGGCGCTGTTATCTACATGGGTTCGGTGCATTCACATGAAGCATCGCCATTAAAAGCCCCTTACGTCACCGCCAAACATGGCTTGATCGGCCTGGCCAAAGTGGTGGCCAAAGAAGGTGCCAAAGACAATATCCGCGCCAACGTCATTTGCCCCGGCTTTGTCCGCACCCCATTGGTGGACAAGCAAATCCCGGAACAGGCAAAAGAACTGGGCATATCAGAAGCCGACGTGATTAAAAACGTCATGCTGAAAGAAACCGTCGATGGCGAATTCACCACCGTGCAAGACGTGGCACAGACAGCGCTGTTCCTGGCCTCATTCGGTTCCAATGCATTGACAGGGCAATCGATTACTGTCAGCCACGGCTGGCATATGAGTTAAAGCCGGTTCGCCACCTTCGCCATGCGCCGCGTGACGAGTATCAATTCACGGTCATGGCGAATATTCTGGCGAATATTTAAGCGAACAAAATATGACTAAAATCAATTTAAAAACAATGACTTATATTGATTGTTGCAAATCGCTTGGCGAATAATTTGGCGCATGATTTGGCGAATCAGCAGGCAAACGACAACTTAAAATTTTGCACTTAATGTTGAATCGCGCCAGGCACTGCTACCCGCAGTGCATGGCGCACTTCAACATCAAGCCGAGCGGCTTGAACTGATCTTCAGCCCAAAGCAGCCCATCTCAACACCCCTTAAATTCCCGCTTGCGGCATTCCTCCGCCATGGTGTTTGCCTGAATCACCTGGGCTGATGTCATTCTTTGCTTCACGATGGGCAGGTTGTCGATGCCATTGGCGTTACCGGCCTCCATGGCCAGCTTGAACCACATGTAGGCACGCACGTAATCCTGCGCCACACCCTGGCCCTTGTCGTACTTGGACCCCAGGTTGTTCTGTGCCTGCGCGTCACCCTTCTCTGCCGCCAGGCGATACAGCCTGACTGCTTCCACCGCGTCAACCGGCACGCCTTTGCCTGTTGAATACATAAAGCCAAGATTGGATGCGCCACGGGCATCTCCCTTGGCGATAGCCAGCTTGTACCATTTAATGGCTTCGGCAGAATTTTGCGGTACGCCAAAACCGTTTTCATACATCCATGCAACACCCACCTGGCCACTGGCTGCACCTTGCGCGGCCGATTTTTGATACCAGCGCATCGCGGCCGCATAATCTTTTTTCACGCCCCGGCCATTTTCATACATGGTCCCCAGATTGGTCTGGGCGCTGGTATTACCCTGGTCCGCCGCCAGTTGGTACCACTTCACGGCAGCCGCATCGTCACGGTTGACGCCACGCCCCTTGTCCAGCATTAAACCGACAGAGAACTGGGCGTCGTCATCGCCTTTTTTGGCCACCTCCAGGTACAGGTTGTAGGCCTCTTTCAAATCCTTTTTGATACCTCTGCCCGCTTCCAGCAAACCCGCCAGATTGTAGATCGCGACCGGTTGCCCCTTGGCAGCTGCCTGGCGATACCACTTGATACCCTCGGCAATATCTTGCGGCACGCCGGTTCCATTGACATACATGACACCAAGATTGGTCTGCGCACCAGCATGCCCCTGTTCAGCAGCAAGGCGGTACCATTTGACGGCTTGCTGAAAATCCTGCGGTACCCCACACCCTTTTTCAAACATGGTACCAATATTGAATTGCGCGGTGACATAGCCTTGCAACGCCGCTTTTTGATACCAATTGAGCGCTTCGCCCTCATCCTGTTTCAACCCATCCCCCACAGAATAACGATACCCCAGATCATTTTGCGCCCAGGCCTGCCCTTTGGCCGCCTCGGCCTTCAGTTCGGCCAGAGTCCAGGTATGCTGTTTTTTTGTGGCGGCTTGATTGCCATTGCTATTGTCGGCCGCCCAGGCGCTAATGGATTGAGTCAGCAAGAACATTGATATCAGCAATGCCGGCAGTGCCAGCACCGGGATGGAAGCTGGTTTGAGTGCGTTCTTCATTTTATCTCCGGCGTGTGGAAGCTGGTTTTTGCGCCAAACCTACAAATATTACCTCTATTATTACTCAGGGGCAATTCTTGAAACTGCTGTTCCAGCACGTCACCGCCAGGGCTTCAGCCTGCGTTTTCTGTTCTGGCGTTAACATTTTGGCGGCGATGAAACGGTTTTCGACCGGTGACAATTCACCCGCCATAGCACCCAGGGTAAACCACATATAGGCTTTGACCATGTCTTTTGGTGTGCCGGTGCCCATGGCATATTTGATGCCCACCGTATTCTGTGATGGCAGATGACGCTGTTGCGCCGCCTTCAGCGCCCACTTGAAGGCTTCTGCA
The DNA here is from genome assembly GCF_049340265.1 of Undibacterium sp. Di26W. Lineage (NCBI taxonomy): Bacteria > Pseudomonadati > Pseudomonadota > Betaproteobacteria > Burkholderiales > Oxalobacteraceae > Undibacterium > Undibacterium sp. Di26W. The sequence goes on along the minus strand of NZ_JBMPOR010000024.1, from coordinate 26,191 downwards.
TCGTCTTGCCTGACACCGCGCCCGGTTTCATACATATCGGCCAGGATCAGTTGTTCGTTCAGATAGCCGCGTGCCGCCATTTCTTTCACTTCCAGGAAATTGACTGGCATGACTGGCTTGACGTTCGGTATCAGTCGCACCTCTTTCGCAGGCACATCCCTGGCTGCCGCATTGGCTGGTGCATTGGGTGATTCCGCCGGGTTTGCCATCAGCAAAGGGCAGGCGCTTGCCAGCATGGCCGCCAGCAGCCTTGCTTTCAATCCAGCATGCGGGTAATCAGATGTTGTCATTATTGCGCTCATGAAATCATGCTGGCGATGAGCCTATCCATCTGCCCGCCACCACGCATCACCATTTACTAATCAGCCCAATCAGCCCAATCAACAATTTACCATTTTGGTGCAATATGCTCGCCCGGCAAAATCGCATACGGGTCAGCCCAACCCGGCAAGCCGCGCAGCCTGTCCAGCCAGGCACTGATATGGTTAAAGCGCCCCACGATAGGGTAGCCAGATTCTGCTTCCGGGTAGAACAGGTAAGCACACATGGACATGTCAGCAATCGTCGGGCTGTCACCCACCATGTAAGCCCGGGTTACCAGGTGCTTGTCCACAATCAGAAAAGCATTGTCCATGCGCTGACGCAACCAAGCCATGACATTGGCGTCTGGTGCAGCCGGGCCAAAGGATTTCATGAAGCGATGGCTGGCGAAATAGCTGGTGAATTTGTGGTTATCAAACAAAATCCAGCGCAAGATTTCACGCTTTTCTTCTTCTGTCTTGCCACCATAGGCACCATGTTTATCCGCCAGGTAAGTGAGGATGACGCCCGATTGCGTCAGGCGCAGGTCACCATCTTCCAGTATCGGTATCTCCCCCAATTCATTGCTGTTTTCACGCCATGTTTCATCGCGTGAAATGCCCTTCATGAAATCCACAAATTCAGCTTGCCAGGGCTGGTTCAGTGCTTGCAACAACAGGGCAACCTTATAGGCATTGCCAGACTGGCAGATACTGTGCAGCTTGTACATGATGATTTTCCTTCGTCAATGAAGTCAGAAAAGGCATCATACCAAAAATTTTAGCTGCGCCAGGGTAAAACAATTCCACGCACAATTCATGTAAGGCAATGTCTTACATGGGCCCTGCGCATGCCGGACAACTCTCGTTGCAGAACCACATCCGCACAATTGTGCTGCGTCTGTCGTAAGCCGACTTTTCAACACGGCCCAATGTTAAACTATGCTAGCTCAACGCATACTGACTTCAACTTTACAAAATAAAATCAACAGATATCTCAAGATGAAACTCTTAGCTTTTATTTCTTTTATTTCCGCAGTTTTCGCGTATTTACCAAGCCAACAAACCCAGGCCGCTGAGGTAAGCGTTCACTTGAAACTGATCTCTCCACAGATGCTGGAAGTCGCTTATCAATTGCCGCAAACATGTGATGCCATCCCTTTTTTGAATCAAGGAAACCTGCTCAAGTTCGGCACGGTGATTCGATCAGCCTGGCAAGCCATAGATGACTGTGGCACGGCAGACGGCACCACATTAAGAAAAATCAACAAGGCATGTACCAGCATACGCTTCCACGTACCCGCAACAAGCAAGTTTTATGACCGCGTTTCGCCCGGTTCTTTCCCTATGGGTGAAGGTATCTATGCACACACATCCAACTATGCAATCAGCGACAAATGTGGTGCTGTCGGTTATCAATTTTCAGCACCAGGAAGTATCGCATTCAAATCCCGCGTCTTTCACAATGCAGCTTCATATGATGACTACGATGGGCAATATATGGCGGTACTGTTATTGCAAAAGCAGATTTCGTCGGAAGCTGGTGCCATCAGCTATTTCAACCCAGCGCTGGGGACAGAGAATAGTCAACTGCTACAAGAAATAAGCGACCAGGCCATAGATTTTTATCATAAGGGATTACCAGATATCGCTTTTCGCAAACCCATCATCGCAGCAACTGTAGAGCAGAATGGCGGCGCGCTCAATTTTTGGGGTGATGCCGGTGATATCTTGCGCCTTGCCCTGTATAACTGGCCTCAGCACCCCACCCCAGGTACAGATGCGCGACTAAGAAAATTTGTCTGGCATGAATTTGCCCATCGTTTTCAACCGCCCCCTACAAAGGAAAACGGTCAGAGCGCCCCGTTTATCGTCGAAGGGGGTGCAGAATATCTGCGCTGGACAGCAAGTGTAAAGACCAGGTGGGTGAGTCCAGAAGAGGCAGCAACAGAACTCAGTACGGCCATTTCCAATTGCATTTCCAAGGCTGGTGGCTATAGCTGGAAGGCATTACCAGACAATATGGTCAACAGCGGCGCGATGCCGTATGAGTGTGGTTTGGCACTGCATGTCCTGGGTTTGGGGGTGCGCCAGAACGATGCCAGCCCCCTACAGCAAATAAATGACTACTACCAGGTATTGAATACGCGGGACACCACCATCTTTGAACAAGCCATGGAATGCGGTACGAAGAAAGACTGCACACCGCATTGGCTACCCAGGCTACTCGGTGATCAAGCCATGTCAACTGTCTGGCCCGAATTTCTTGCCAGTACACAATTAGCCAAACCCGCTCCGCCACCGCCATCACAACACCTGAATATCCAGCGCATGGCATTGGCAAGCTTAATGGAAGAAAACTGCAATGGCGATGTCAGCTTTTACACTGACAAAGATGTCTTCACCATAGGAGAAATCAAAGGGTGCAAGGTATTTAGAGAAGGGATGAAAATTATTCAAATGGAAGGAAAAAATATATCCGGGCCCTTGCTACTGGTCGATGAAATGACACAAGCCTGCCTATCTCGCGGCAATGTAAGCCTGGGCCTGCAAAACGGAGAAGCCATTGCCGTGCCATGTAAAAGGGCCTTTAAGATACCCCAATTTTATGCTGTCGATATGAAACGCCTGATGCAGAAATTGGATTTGTATCAATGAGGATGCCATCTTCAAATGCTGGAACCAATAAACGCGCTTCAATTTCCATTGACCTGGCGCAGGGCCAGACATAGCATCTGGCGTTACGATCTTGCACCTACACCCGCCCCTTCAAAAACCCCTCCGTCTGCGGGTCAGACGGGTAAAACAATTCCACGCACAGTTCATGCAGGGTAATGTCACGCGGGCTGCCGAAGGTGGTCAGGGTGGTGAACAGGGATAATTGCTGGCCATGCAGATCCAGCACACAGGGTACCAGCAAGGCGGGTTCTGTGGCTGTTGCCATGGCATTGCCGGGTGTGGATTGTTTCAGGGCTTGTACGTTGGGGTAGGTATTGATTTCTTCCAGCAAAGCGACGATGCTTTCGTCACGGGCGTTCAGCATCAGCCTTTGCAAGACTTGCAGCAGGTAGCTGCCCCATTCATCAAAATTTTTGGTGTAGGCGGCAAAGCCTTGCGGATGCAGGCTGGCCCGGAACATATTCATCGGCTGCGCGCTTAAAGAGGCAGGCAGCAAACCCATCAGCGCAGCGGCAGCCTGGTTGTGCAAGACCACGTTCCAGTGCCGGTCCAGCGCCACGCCGGGGTAAGGGTCATGCGTATCCAGCAGGCGCTGCACCGCTGCCCTGGCTTGCGCCATACGTGCCGAATCCAGCCCTTGCTCGCTATAGCGTGGCGCATAACCGGCGGCCAGCAGCCAGGTATTGCGGGTACGCAGGGGCACATCGAGTTGCGCCGCAATTTGCATCAGCAAATCTGCACTGGGGGTGGAACGCCCGGTTTCCACAAAACTTAAATGCCGTGGCGAGATGTTGATGTCCAGCGCCAGGTCCATCTGGCTTAATTTGCGCAGCGTGCGCCATTCGCGGATCAGCGAACCGACGCTGCCGTCGTGGTGAGCATTGCTGACAGTTCTGGCGCGGGTGATGGAATTGCTTGCATTGGTGGCGACGGTCACGGTTTTCTCCTGTTGGCGATGGTCAAATTATGCGCTCTCCATCAAATCATTTCCATTACCTCTGAGGTAATCGACTTGCTGCGCTAGCAGAGCGACACTGCAATCCCCTCAACTGAAATTGGAGATCCATCATGTCTAGCACCCTGTCAAACTCAACATCCTCTGCCAATGCTACCACTGCCAGCCAGGTTGCGGCTGCCGGTATCTCTTTACGAAAAATCCTGATGTTTGATGCCCTCACCTGCGTCGCCATGGGCCTGTTGCTGGTCAGCGCGTCTGGCTTGCTGTCTGGCCTTTTGGGCCTGCCCAAGGATTTTGTGTTGCTGGCCGGCGTCGCCCTCTTCCCCTGCGCGGCACTGATGCTGCTGACCAGCCGCATAGGTACACAGGCACAACCACCGGCAGCGCTGGTGTGGCTGGTCATCATCGGCAATACTGGCTGGGTCATCGCCAGCCTGCTGACGATGGAACTGTGGTTCAGCCCCACCACCCTGGGCATCTTATTCATCCTGGCCCAGGCGGTAGTGGTCGTGGTGTTGGCCGTGCTGGAATACCGTGGCTTGCGCAGGTCCTAAGCTAAACGGGGCAGATCTGAGCTGAGCTAACATTCAGAGCCGGGCAAGCACCGCTACCCGGCATGCCCGTCTATTCTGTCGTCAGGACGCATCTCGGTCATAGAAATGCGTTCTACACATCATCTCCGTCACCTCAGTCACTTCGCCCTTTGGCCCTGTTTCCGACAGCAAGCTATTACCGTGGCAGAACCAGGCCTTCGGTCAGCACGATAGAACCTTCGGTGGCTGCAATGCGGAGCTTCTTCACCTCGGTATATTCGGGCGAAAAGTAAAAGCGCTCGACATCGGCCAGGCTGGGGAATTCGACCACGACGATCACCGCCTGCGGATTACCTTCGACCTTTTGCGCATTCGCATTGAAGACGATGGCCTTGCCTTTGTATTTGAGCGAGATCGGGCGGACAGCTTCCCGGTATTTCTGGAACATCGCCTGATCACGGATCGTGAAGTTGGCGATGAGATATCCAGGCACCGCACTGGCAGCATTTGCCGTCGTGGCGGGTGCAGGCTGCGAAGGTTCCACATTCTGCGCCTGCCCGGCGGTGGCGGCGAATGCGGTGCTGAGTCCGATGCTGATGCCAATGAAGGCGCGGGCAATGTGTTTGTTCATCACAATTTCCTGTTGCGTTGCAGATTAAAAAAAACGAGCCGTCCGTCGGGCGTTGCGGTTCCTCGAAGGTGATACGTTCACCGGGTTTCAGTCGGGTTTCTACCTAATATCGCAGGCCTATTGCGCTGGTCAACAGCGTTGGCAAACGCGGGCGCAAGTGACGGTAGGCCCGGCTCGTCCATGCCCCGTCAGCAGTCCGGCAGGGTCGTGATCAGAAGTTGCCGTCGGTGGATGTTGAAAGCGCTTCCAGGGCGTGCACGGCCTTCAGCCTGGCTTGCACCGCTGGCGCGATCATCGCGATTGCGTCGCTTCCCGCCACGAACAGGCGTGGTGGTGTTTCCATACCCACGAGTTGCACCAGAACCTGACCCAGCTTGTCGGGATCACCGGGCTGCTTGCCAGCGTAGGCAGACAATGCCTCTTCAGCGCTCACCTCGACTGCGGCGTAATCGTCGATACGATGGCTGGGCCATTTGACATTGGCGGCGTCCAGCAGATCCGTGCGGAAGAAGCCCGGTTCAACCACGGTGACCTTGATACCGAATTTTTCAACTTCTTCGGCAACGCTCAACGACAGGCCTTCGACGGCAAACTTGCTCGCACCATAGGCACCACAGTGCTTCATCCCGACCACACCAGCCACCGAACTGATGTTGATGATGTGGCCCGAGCGCTGCTTGCGCATGGCCGGCAGCGCTGCCCGCATCACATGACTTACGCCCCAGAAGTTGGTGGCGAACTGCTGCGCAATCTCTTGCGTCGTCAGTTCTTCGAAGTTACCAATCAGGCTGTAGCCAGCATTGTTCAACACCACGTCAACCCGGCCAAACTTGTGCACAGCCTGATTCACAGCAGTGAAAGCCTGCGCCTCGTCAGCGACATCCAGTTGGAGAATCTCCAGCTTGTCGGTCGCCACGCTGTGCAGGGCATTGCGGAGTTTCTCTACATTCCTGCCGGTAGCGACAACACGGTCGCCAGCCGCCAGCGCGGCCCTGACAGTACCGGCACCGATGCCGCTGCCTGCGCCGGTGATAAACCAAACTTTGCTCATGACGTGTTCCTAATGATTACTATGATTGCTGTGACTATTATGCGTATTGTGATTGCCGTGATTGCTGTGATTCCTGTGATGGCTGCGATGACCTGGCACCATCGACCAGTGGCTGCCCAAGCAGGCTGGCAAGATGCTGGCGCAGCCTTTCGATGTCACCTGGCACATCAGGGGCCTTCACGACATCGTGGCAAGAGAAGGATGGTAAGATATCCATTCCACAGAATTTGTAGTTGGCAGTATTGAAGGCAAACACATCGTCCACCGATTTACCTTCGAACAAGGTTTGATGCGGGTCGTTGAAAGCCTCCCGTGGCGCGTTCCAGGTCAGCGAAAGCATGTACTGTTTACCCTGCAGCAGACCACCCGTGCCGTACTGCCTGGTCGGGTCTTCGCGGGTACGGCCATCGCCAGTCAAAAACCCACCCTGCATCATGCCTGCGGTGAACACTTCATCCACATACTTTTTGTAAATCCAGGGCATGCCAAACCAGTAGACAGGCGACTGAAGAATGATCAGGTCCGCCCACAGGTGCTTTTGCACCTCGGCATCGATGGCATAGCCTTTTTCGATGTAGGTCTGTTGAAATGCGAAACCGCGCTTTTCCATTTCTTCCTGTATGACGCCAGCCATGGTCTTGTTCAGTCCACCGGTGGAAAATCCTTCATAAAACTGGTGTGCATTGATGAGTAACACGTTCTTCATTAGTAAGCCCTTCTTGATGCCCGCAATCGACCTGCAACGGCACCATGCCCTTGCGGCATACGAGCCACTTCCATGAAGAAAATTTTATCCCGGCTGACGCAAAAGCTGCTTACCCAATCCAATGAGAAAATTGCCTAAAATGATGATTTGGCAGGTATTGCCATGGCATACAGACATCGGCTGTACTACCCGAAAAACAAGACAATCCATCGCATTCAACGCCCGCAGGCACCCAATGACAGCCTTACCAGGAAGAACAGCTACTTGCTCAAAACGATGGCAAAGCCAGGCCGCCATGCCAGCATTGTCATGCTTTTGCAGAAGCGCAACGACGGCGCTGATGGCAGGTATTGACGGTGTGGACTTGGGTGTAAGACTTGGCTTTGTGGATGGCGTTGCAAGCCATGGGGCGACGGGATGCGGAGATGGCATTGCTGTAGTCCGCGCCGGGTTTGAATTGCGCTTAGCTAAGCGCTATTCAAGGCCGTGCCACCACCGCAATCCCGGCATGTCCGCCGATGGCAAACAGGTGTTTGCCATCGGCAGTCGTGGCTTTTAAATCGACATCGTTGTTGATGAAACCAAACGGTGTCATGCTGCTGGCCAACGGTAGCCATTTCAGGTCAGAAGCCCCGGGGTCACGCGTCCAGTACCACTGTATCAGCCCATTGCCGCTGTCTGGCAAGCCTAAAAAGACAAAACTGCCGTAGGGTGATGCAGCCTCTGCGACATCTTCATTGACTACACTTTTCAGCAGGATGTTGTCATTCTCTGCAGGGCTGCTACCATCTGGCCATGGCAATGTGCGCCATACCGTACCGCTGGGGTTGGATAGTTCCAGCAAGGGACGGCGCTGTTCTTCGAATTTATCAGGCGTTTTTGCATCCCTGATTTTTTCCGTCAAGATCCCCGCCTTGATAACGCGACCATCTGCCAATATGGCATGGCTACCACCCACACCACGCGATGGTGCCGAGGTATCCCAGCTACTGGTACCAGGGTTATAGATTTCATGCCGTCTGGCTGGCAGATTGGGGCCAAAACCGATATAGATCGGTGTGCAACTCACGCAGTCTGCCGGGCGGGCTGCCACCACTTCTGACTCGACCTCGCCACCCGCCACAATGGCACGACCATCACTAAGGACACGGCCAACAAATTGCACACGCTGGCGTTGCAGACGCGGTGCGGCTTCCACACCCTTGGCACTTACCCACAATACCTGAGCGTTTTCACCGATCAGCCAGCCACGCCCGGCCTGCGCGCCGATCAGGCGCATGCCGCTTCGCCGGGCGTCAGACGCGTTATCGCCAACGTTGAACGTCCCGGGCAAGCGACGAAAGACGCCGGTTTTGGCATTCAGCACACCCAGCCAATGCATGTCCGGCCCTTTGCCATTTTCGACATGGAGTAGCAATTCGCCGTCATTCAGCCAGGCCAGTTGCGCCTTGTCGGCAGTCACTGGCAAGGCTGGCAAGCTACGTACCAGGCCAGTGTCGAGTTGCACCGTTTCCAGCAAGCGGCTGGGCAAGGCTTGCTCGCTGCCAGTAAAACTATGATGCAATTGCCCACCGGCGAACATCAGTTGACCCTTGTGTTCTGCAAGACCGCCATCCACCTGCATGGTCCAGGCGGCATCGCGCTTGCCGCTGGCGTTCAAGTCCAGTGGGATGATGCTCATGCCTTCTGAACGACGCCCCCAGGATTCATCCGAACGCGGTCTTGCACGGCTACCAGAAATCACGGCCAGACGATTATTCGTCAGCGGGATCAGGGCGGCCCCCTGCCTTTGCATGGCATGCTGGCCCACCAGTACAGGCTTGTCACCCGCATCGCCAGGGTGCCAGGCCAACACGGACGGGAAATACCCCCCAGCCAGCAACACGGTCGCTTTGCGGCCAGGGGCTTCATTCAACATGACGCTGCTGTGCTCAATCATGGGCACAGGCAAGTCGGGGCCGGCAGTCCATTTTTTGGTTGTCGGATTCCAGATTTCAGTGGTGGATGCCGCATTACCACCATCGCCGCCGCTAGCCCAGACACGGCCATCCGGCAACAAGCTCAGCGCAGGCTTGATACGCTGCTGCGCGAACTCAGGAAGGGGATACCAGCGCTTTTCCTGTGGTTCATACAGAAAATTAGCGTTGTAATATTTTGCCCCGCACAACATCACCCTGCCCTTGCCCAGATGCAGCAAGCTATAGCCAGAACTGCCGTCACTATTACCAACGGGGACAGGCAGGGGTGGCAATATTTCAGACTGTATCTGCTCATTTGCATCCAGCCACAGCCTTTCAACACGCACGGTATTGGACATATCCTTGTTGTCTGTCCAACTACGCCCGCCCACCACCATGATGCTGCCATCCGCCAGCGCCACGACCCTGGGGCCAAAGCGTGGCACGCTGAGCTTGCCACGGATGACCTTGCCACCCGGCCGCAGCAATTCCACACCCGCGCCCACCAGCCAGGCACCGGCTTCGCTAAGTGCGGCACCGTAGCTATTTGGCTTGTCGGATACGTTGCCACCACCCTTGCTACCGAGTATGGTGATCAGGTTGCGTTCTGGCTGTTCCGGGTACACGCGCATCGCTTGCCGCCCGGATGACACATTGAAGAACAGCGCACTGCCATCGCCCATCACCAGTGGTGCAGCCAGTTGGTCAGCATTCAATTGCGGCTTCATCAGCAGTTGCTCGCGGGCCAGTGGTGGTGGTGAAGGCAAGTCAGCGAATGCCGGTGTCGTCGATTGCAGGGCAAGCAAGGCAAGCATTGCTGCAGTCAATCGCAGCGCGGGGGAAGATGTCTGAACAAATATAGCTTTCATGATCAGCACCCGGCAACGTCGATAGCATAATAAGTGAAGCGCCCGGCCTCACCCACCAACTGGTCAGGGCCTGCCATTGAAGACAGGTACAACACCAGCACGGTGCCTCCGCCATAGTCATACTGCACCAGCAAATCAAGATGGCCATCGCCATCCAGGTCACCAGCCCAGCGCACAAATTCAGTGGCTTTGACAGCGGTGTTACCGTCAAGGCCAAAACGGAACTGGTCAAGACTCTGGCGCTTGTTGCCTATCACCAGATCCAGCACCAGCACGTTTTGTCCGGGCACCTCGGTTTTCGTATTTTTAGGTGGCAGCAATGAAGTGGGTACCAGACGTGCAGTTTGCCCATCTGGCAGATTGATCTCCGACTCCATCGTGCCTTTGGTATTTTTTGCAGGCTTCAGGCGCGACTGCGCACCCGGATAATAAGTCGTTACTGGTCCGGCCTGCAGGCGCAGCGTTGTTGCAGGCGCGCGGAAAGGTTTGAAATACATCAGCGGCAAGTCTGTACTGGCAGGAGTAAAACGCAGCACCTGCCCCGGTACCGGGTCACCATCATATTGTGGATGCGGCTTGGCAGACACCGCCAACTTTACGGGCTGCAACTGACAACTGATCTTGCAACTGAAAGCCCACCAGCCGTCACCAGAGCGGTATTCTGGCCCTGGCAAATGCAGTTGATCCCGTTCCCCCTCAACGAACACAGGTGAAGCCTGGGCAGGCAACATCACCACTGCACCGGTCGATTTATCAATGTTTGATTGCGCAACCGCCAAACAGCAAACCACAACCAGACTGGCCGCCAACAATACGATTTTTTTCATTGTCTACCTTGAGCAATTTAATTTTTACTTTGGGATTGTCAACTTAGTCAGCTAATTTAGCTTAACGAGAAATTGATGCATAACCCGAAATCCGGAAGCAGTTTATCATTCAGATATAACAACTGTCACGCAACCACCATGAAACTAGCCGCCCTGAAAAAACATTGCGCCGCCTTTACCGGCGCGCAAGAAAAACTGCATGGCGCGCCCAGCAATATTCTGGTGTACAGCGTGGAAGGAAAATCCTTTGCCTACTTCAAGACCAGCGAACCAGAGCAATGGCGCTTCAGCGTACGGGTGTCGCCAGATCGCTTCCTGGAACTGACCGATACCCCAGGTGTGAAACCGGCGCGGTATATGGGACGCTTTCACTGGGTCACCATCGTCAAGGTTGAGCATTTTCCGGAAGAATATTTGCGTGAACTGATCAGCTATTCCTACCAGAAAGCCCTGTCTGGCCTGAGCAAGAAAAAGCGTGAAGGCTTATTGCAGGCAGCGGCGGAATGATGTATTCCTATTGATGAAATGCGTGATGCTTGAAATAGCACACAGAAAATAAATTAGTGGCTGCTAATTTTTACCTTTTCGGGGCTTTGGGCAACAATAACCCTACTCTGATACGATCCGGGCGACCCACATGAAGATCACCGACGAAAGAGCTGCTATTCGCCGTGCGCCGCGGCAAGAACGTTCACGGCTGACTGTGGAGGCGGTGCTCGAGGCGGTCGAGAGGATGCTAAAGCGTGACGGAGCCGATGCTGTCACCACGAATCGTATCGCTGAAGCAGCTGGGGTCAGCATCGGTTCGGTCTACCAATACTTTCCTGACAAGCGGTCCATCTTCACTGCGCTGCATCAACGCCATGTTGAGCAGGTGAGTCTGGTCATCGAGCGTACGGTGGCTGAGCATGGCTGCGCTTCATTCGAGGATTTTACCTGTGCTCTGGTGCTGGGATTGATGGATGTGCACGACGCCGATCCGCGCCTGCATGAAATCGTTTCGGAAGTCATACCCGAGAGCGCGCAGGGATTCAGACATGCACTCCAGGCGACGTTCGAGCGTGTGATGTTGCCGCATGGGCAGGGTATTGCCAGCCATCCTATGCTGTTTGTGCTGCCGCATCTGGTGGAGGCACTGGTGCATGGCGGCATGACTCAACGGCCACCCACCGTGTCTCTCGACGACCTGAAACACGAAGCAGTTCGGGCGGTTCGTGCTTACCTGGGATGCACGCCAGGGTAATTAGTGGACTGCAAAATCAAGCAAACGCGTCGGCGTTCTCGTCGGCCCAGGTTTCGAAAGAAATGGGTTTGCGCCCGACGATGCGCTCGACGCCGTCGGATACCGTTGTCAGCCGGCCTTCCCGGATCGCCCGCCAAATATCCACCAGCGCTTCGGCGTATTCCTTACTGTCGCTCCAGGCGAGCGCCATCTTCCTGGCCTGTGCATCCGGGATCGACTCGAAGCGCACGGGCTTTCCAATCGCGGCACCGATCACGGCGGCCATCTCGCCATAACTCAGCGCCGTCGGCCCCGTAATCACCAGCGACTTACCTTCATGCTCGCGGGTCGTCAGAGCACGGGTCACAACATCAGCGATGTCGGCCGGATGGATGAAGGCAATCTTTCCGTCGCCTGTTGACGATCGCAGGACGCCTTTGCTGCAGATCGAAGATGCCCAGCCAAGCGCGTTCGACATGAACGCCGCGGATTGGATGAAGGTATACGGAACGCCGCTTTCGCGAACGGCGTCCTCACCCTGCGCGTGCCATGGGCCCGTGCCTACTTTTGTCTGCACGTCCAGCGTAGAGAGCTTGACCAGATGCCGCACCCCCGCAGCTTTGGCAGCGAACGCGGCGGTTCTATCGCGCGCGCCCAGCCCGGGGCCACTATTGAGGAGAAAGAGGCTGTCAATGCCGGCGAACGCGCTTGCCATTGCTGCCGCATCCGCGAGATCACCAACGCGAATGTCGACACACCTGCCGAAGAGGGCCCGCGCTTTTTTCGCATCTCGTACGAACACACACGGGCGCTCACCGCGCGCGAGCAGGCGTTCAGTAACGAGCGAACCAATGTTCCCGGTAGCGCCTGTGATCAGATAGCTCATCTCGCCGCGCCTCCGTCTTGAACTGCGCCGCTCCAGCTCCGCAGGATCTCGAGCGTGATTCGTTTCTGGCCACTCAGCCGGAAGTGGAGACCGTCCTCCGTGACAATATCCGGTGGAAGATCGCCAAGCCCGGAGAAGAGGTCGACGTGCGCAGCGTCAAGCTGGCGCACAGCGTCTGCGACACGGGCGATGTCCTCGTTGCGGAAGTGAATCCCGAAGCGTGCCAGCGCCCAGTGCCTTGCGACACGATCCTCGATGACTTTCGGAGGCGTGATCCACAGACACTGCGCATTCGTTTCCTGGTGCACACGTCGCTTTATATCCACCAAGTTCCGCGCCGTCTCACGGTGATCGATCAGCGTCTTGCCCAGGTTCGGGCCGTGAATTCGCGCATCGTTCCCGCCGATGAAGAACAGGATCCAATCTGGCTGCTGCGCAATGACTTCGCCGATTCGAATCTGCCCATGCGTGGTCGTGTCTCCACTGACGGCGCTAATGACCACCGAGATTGCGTCGTCGGGCCGTCGCGCCGCAAACAATTCGCTAAGGATAACTGCCCACGACTGTGGGTCCGAGGTATGGCTGTCGCCAAAGGCAACGACCTTTGCGTTCTTCTTCAAGGAAAGGCGATCCACCATCGCGCAGACCGCAGTATCTGCCAGCAACTCGTGCGCCGCTTCCTTCGCGCCTGCCACCAGCCCTGCGTGCGCCGCCAAGTAGACGTCAGTGGAAAGGCCGAGCAGTGCTGCACGTGTGCCCTCTTCCAGCCCCGCCCACCCACCGGGGAGTGTCGCGACGCTTCTCTCGGGTTGAAAAACTTTTACCAGCCAGCTTACTTGCTCCGTAGACCATTCCATGTGCTCGACTCCGTTGTGAGAAGCGCATACTGTAATGGAGATGTGCAGTGGAGTCAGCTCGCGTTCCCAATGCATGGATTTGACTCGGGGAATGGCATTTCGTTCGTCGCCTTGCTCAGATTGGTAGAGCGTCTCATGGGGTCGTTAACAACGTAGAGCGGTTCATCAAGAGCGCGTTACCACGTTGCTGCCGGCGTCGCCGCTGTTGTTGCGGCGCGTGTAGAACGATTCAATCGCGGTCGCCCGGGCTGTCGAGACACGACCAGACGCTGCCATCGTAGCTTGCACACTTCTGGATGATTATCTGCGTGAACTGATCAGCTATTCCTACCAGAAAGCCCTGTCTGGCCTGAGCAAGAAAAAGCGTGAAGGCTTATTGCAGGCAGCGGTGGAATGATGTTTTTTCAGGCAATCTTAACAACAATAGTTAAAAGTCTGATTTAAATCTCTTATCATCATACTTATAGATAAAAGCTTTATTTAAGACTTTTACTATTTTTTATTGAAATACCACAGAAAGAAACTATAATAGACTTAAAAAGAACTTTTAATCTTTCAATTTCCATTAAAAGATTTATTTAAGGCTGTTATGAACATCATCAGCAATACCGAAGAATACGAAGTCACCCTGGGTGAGCATGTGCGGCAGTTGCGGCTGCAAAAGAACATGGACAGGGAAACCCTGTCCAGCCAGGCGGGCATCAGCCTGACTGCCATCAAGAACCTCGAAGGTGGCAAAGGCGCGACCGTCAAGACGCTGCTGAAGGTGTTAAGGGCGCTGGGTCGTATCGACTGGATACAAAGCCTGGCCCCGGTCGCCAGCATCAACCCGCTGCTGATGGTCAACACCAAAAGCGTGCGACAAAGGGCCAGCCGTCACCGTGTCGGCACACAGCCGACAAGCCTTGCTAGTGCTGGCAAACCCTGAATTTACGTTCCTCTGACAACACCCCATGGCCACCAAGAAAAACGGCAGCTTCCAAAAAACCGACGTCATCCAGGTGCATGTATGGGGCCAGTACGTGGGTGCCGTGGCGCTGGACCCGGCCTATGGCTATTACGCCTTTGCGTATGACCCGGCCTTTCGCCGCATGGGCATAGAACTGGCACCGCTGCACCTGCCTTTGCAGAATGCATCCGATGTGTCCATCTTCCTGGACCTGCCAGAAGCCACCTACAAGCGCCTGCCTGCCATGCTGGCAGATGCCCTGCCCGATGATTTTGGCAATGCCCTCATCAACCGCTACATGGCCGACAAGGGTATAGACCCGGTCCAGGTCACGCCACTGGATCGCCTGGCGTATATGGGCAAGCGATCCATGGGCGCGCTGGAATTCAAACCGCGCCACGGCCCGCGCAGCATCAAGCCCAGCGTGATTGAGATGTCACACCTGGTGACAGAAGCACGCAAAATCGTCAGCGGCCAGATTGATGACGATGCCCACAGCAATGCCGCCCTGCGCAGCATTATTGAAGTCGGCACCTCTGCCGGCGGTGCACGGGCCAAGGCCGTGATTGCCTGGAACCGCGACACCAATGAAATCCGTTCTGGCCAGGCCAGCGCACCACCGGGTTATGAACACTGGCTGCTCAAATTTGATGGCATGGGGGTAGACAACGAACTGGGCAGCGGTGCTGACTATGGCCGCATCGAATATGCCTATTCGCTGATGGCAAAACAGGCTGGTATCCAGATGATGGATTGCCACCTGCTGCAAGAAAATGGCCGCGCACATTTCATGACGCAGCGCTTTGACCGCGCAAACACCGGGGATAGCGATATCAAGCACCACATACAAACCCTGTGCGCCATGGCCCACCTGGATTATAAAAAGAAATCCGCCAACAGCTATGCCCAGTTATTTATCACCATCCTCGCCTTGAAGCTGCCACGCGCTGCCATGGTGGAAGCCTTTCGCCGTATGGTCTTCAATGCCATGGGCCGCAATTGCGACGACCATACCAAGAACACTTCCTTCCTGCTGCGCCAGCATGGCGCATGGGAACTGGCCCCCGCCTATGACATCAGCTTTTCACACAACCCCAGCGGCGAATGGACGCACCAGCACCTGATGAGTATCAACGGCAAGTTTTGGAACTTTACAGTCAGCGACCTGCTGCAAGAAGCAGACCGTTACGGCATAGGCGAAATCAAATCCATCATCCGCCAGTGCGCTGAGGTATTCAAAGCCTGGCCCGATTTCGCCAGACAGGCGGGCGTGTCAGAAGCGCAGATCAGCAAGATTGCTGCGCTGCTGTGGATACCGGCGTTGTAGTCAAATCTCGTATCCAAGCTAACCAGCAAAAAAAAACGCACTTCGCAGAGTGCGTTTCCCGCTACTGATAAATAGTTACTGTCCCTTGATCACAATAATCACCGTCTCCCAACCCGGATACCCGGCACCGCTACCGCTGACGGTTCCTGAAATGTTGAATGCGCCTGTGGCCTTCGGTTGCCATTCATACAGACGCGAAGTGATGCTCGTGCCTGCCTGCGGGCTGACCAGTTGCCATGACCCATTTGGGCTGAATGGAATGGCATTGCCAATGCCCAGATCAACCAGCGCCAGAAGCAGGTTATTCGCCTTGGTGGTCGTCTGGGTTGGTGAAGACAGTGCCGTCGTCGCAAAGCGTGGGCCGGAACTGGTGGCCAAAGGAACATCCAGCAAATTTACCGCGTCTGCATTCTGGATTTCCACCATGTGTATGCTGCCCTGGTTTGGAATCCCGACTGTCAATACGTAGGCCCCGGATGTCGATGCCTTTACCGCAAAGACATCGGTGCCCATGCCGTCAACGTAGATTTGTCCGAGAGAGGTGAAAGAATCGATATCGGTGTGTCCCTGGTTGTCGGACAATGTGCCTGACACGCCCACCGCGTTATTGTTCACGCCCACGGTCACCAGTATCCAGTTGCCTGCCGACACATTGCCAGCAAATTGATGGGTGGTCGCACCTGGTGTAATGGCCCCGGTATACTGCTGCCGCACGCTGGGTGCAGTGGATGGATTGGGATTGGAGGCAACAGCCGCGCTACAGCTTGCCGTCGCGCCTCCATTCGCGCCTGCACAACTCCAGGCCCATGATACGTTACCGATCAATGACACAGATGACGCAAGGCCTGCTGAACAAAGATTGCTGCTAGGTGCCACGCTAAAAGTCTGGGCGTTAGCACTACCACATACGCCGCTGACAGGTGTCGAAATGGGTGGAGTGCCACCACCGATGAGTTCCAGCGCGCCGATGTCCTTGCTGCTGCCTTGCGGCCGCGCGATATTGAGCATGTCGTCATCGACGGCAAACAGGCTTGGCTGGGTGGCCGCATCTGCCGCCGGGCTGGTCGCCTGCAAAGCGACATTTCCGGCAGATGCATTCGCGAACAAAGGGTTGGCAGAAATCGCCAGGCTGTCGCCCAGTGTGGCTGGCGCTGGCACGGTTTGACCGTTGGCAAAATACAAGTTCTGTTTGAAGTCGTAGCTGCTGGTCGTAGATGGCGTACTGTAATCAATCAGCCACGTTGTGCCAGCCTGGGTGTCAGGCCCGAATGCAAAAATATTGTTATAGAACTTGTTGTGAATACCCGCACCACTGCCAAAACCTTCGTCCATGATGTAGGCTTTATTTCCGGCTGCCCCGGTCATGGCGTTATACACGGTATTGAAAGCAAACCACATGTTTTGGGTGGTGGCCGTTGAATTGATACGTATCGGGTACAGCTTTGTGCCGGTAATGACATTGTTCCAGCTCTGGGCTTCATAAGTACCCTTATGCGCGCTGCCCTGATCATTGAAATTGATGCCATATTTGGCGGCGTTTTCCAGCCAGTTATGATGAATCCGGATGCCGACAAAGCCTGGCCAAATGCCACCATGCGGCAGCGTATAAGAGCCTGCCCCCGCTTCATTGTCGTTGAACTGCACGGCAGAGCCGCCAGTGATATCGTGTATCCAGTTGTAGGCCACTTCCCAGTTCTGTGCCGTGGTATCTGCATAGATGCCATGATTCTGCAATTCAGACGTACCGGCAATATCATGGATATGATTACCCAAAACTTTGTTGCCGTTGCCATGGCCAGAAACGCCCGCTGCATTCAGCGTGGCAGAACTGCCGGCAACCCAGGGGCCAAGCTCATTGTTGACAACGCGCCATGGGCCTGCGGTGTATTGCAAGTTGATGGGGGCAGCATCACGATTGGCACCACCGGCCACATCCATCCTTAAATTGGACACCGAGATGAACTCACCGGAAGTGCCAGCGATGGCAGACCAGGGGCCTGCGATGCCACCTGATGTGCCGGCTGGCGTCGTATAGTGCACATCTTCTATGGCGTTGCCGTTGATGGGTCCAGGATAGGCGGTGATATGTATCCATGCTGAAGCACTGCCATTTCTGGCATAGATGCCGCTGCCAAAACGCATCCATGTCTTGTCCTGGCCATTGCTGTCGTGCCACGCACCGCCGCGCAGTACGATGTGGTCACCGGCTTGCATGGCAAAGTAGGCACCCTTCAGAGTAGTCATGTTCTGCAACGAGCGCCAGGGCTTGGCCATATTATTGGCCACCGCGCTGGTGTCGGACCCGGACAAGGAAACGAAAAGTATCCGCCCTGCACTGGGCGTAAAAGTATTGTCTGTATTGGATGCGACGCCATTCAACACGATTTTTACAGGCAGTGCCGTCCCTACAGGGGCACCACCAAGTGCGCCCACCTGTACGGTGATCTGTTGCAAGCCTGTCTTGCCGCTTGATTTCGCGGTTCCCACATAGCGATAGTTGGCGACTTCATTGTCACCGATATAGACTTTCGTATTGGTGCCCAGGTCGCTGGCAGAACCAAAATTTCTCCCAAAAATGGAAAGATAGGCACCCAGGTTGTTTTCGCCACCTGTGGTCGGCCCGCTGAGCGTATCGGTGTACAAAACCTGGGGCGCGGGGCTTGCAGTGGACAGCTTTCCATTCGCTGCAGCAGCGCTCAAGCTGGTCGATGCATTGATGGTCGTCTGCGCCGGCGGCGGGTTGGATGGGCTTGCCTGCGAAACGGCTGTAACCTTGCTATCGTTTGCACCCCCGCAGGCACATAGCAGGGTGACGATGCTGGCTTGCAGCACCCACGACATCCATCTGGCTTTGCGAATTGTGTCCATCACCTTATCTCCGGAAAAACAGCCAGACTGAATGCCTTACGCTTGCGCGACGACCATGGCTGCGTTGCAAATGCTTACGATAGTTAATTATTACCGCTGGGCATGAATGATTACACTTGCCTTCATCGCCGGGCAAGCGTCTTTCACTTCTGTTACAACTGTTACAGCCCATTTGAAGACCCACAGAGTGTGGACGTGTTGAAAAACTACAACTGAAGTCCTGACTCAAATCCTGACAGGCTTTGCATTGACTCATCATCGGCATGCAATGTGAGAGCGCCAGTTGGCTTCACGCCCCAAGCTGCCATAGCCGAATGTGGAAAGTGGATACGCAGGAAGGCAAAGTTCACCCGCCGCTATGCAGCGCCAATGGAATAACGCCCAGGCGCAGCGTCGTGCCAGGTTGCAGATTGTTGATTGCTGATTACTACTTGCTGTCTGCCCCATCAAGGAAGCGCAAGGCGGTTGCAGTGAATGGAACCGCAGAATCATAAATAGGAACGTGGTCGCCGCCAGGAATAATCCATAACGCGGCATCCGGTATGGAACGGTAGATGTTGACCGGAATTTCAACAGGAAAAAAAACGTCGCGATCACCGTGCACGACAAGTGTGCGCGCTGTAATAGTCGATAAACTTTGTGCAGTGAAATTCATATCGTCATAGTCTTCATGAAACGCGTTGAACTGGGTAATCAATTGACGAATCTGTTCGTCACCGCGTTTCGCACATTCACTATACATGTCTCGCACTGCCTGGGGCATGGTGCCAAACGACGCCCGGCGCATAATGACCCTTGCCTGCTCGGGGAAATGAGACGTTGCGCTGATCAATACCATGGCGTCGATACGCCTGGGCTGGCGCGTTGCCATATGCAATAGCGTCATCCCGCCAGTACTCATGCCCATCGCCGAGAAGCGATCTATCCCCAACTTGTCCAGCAAGAGAAACACATCACCGGCCGCTTCACTGTGTGTGAACTTGTTATCAGGATTGGTCGAGTGGCCATGGCCCCGCAAATCCACAAGGATCAGGCGATAGCGTTCAGAGAGCTGGGCGATAAACGGATGCCAGTTCTGCACACAACCACCAAACCCATGCAAGAGTACCAGCGGCTTCCCGGCTCCGTACTCTTCGTAGTACATCTCCAGATGATTGATTTGAACGACCTGCCCACTGGTGGCTGTCTGTGTGGGAGCGTACCTGCTTGCCATGGGTGTATCTTTCAAATGCGCGATAAGGTGAACAGCGGCCTGATTTTATTCAGGAGAAAATTTTACTGCATCACCGCGGTGCCTGCCCCTAAGCTGGCATGGCGAATTGTGCTAGATGGTGGTTGACTTTTTGTTTAGCGACCGCCGTTTTTATACCTCATAAAAATCCATACAATGTCATTGACGATACACAAGGGATTCACTATCTCCGTCATCACCATCTTCATCGTCAAATAACCCTTCTGTAGGGTCAGTACGAAAAGCCTGTAATACCACCAGGACAATCTTGCTGGATTTTTCTTCGTCTTCAAATATGTTGAACTGTTTACGTAGTTTGTTGGAAACGGCCTTATTGGTCCAAATGCTGCTAATTATCCGGTCAATCGTTGCATCCGGGCCTTCAATAATCTTTTTAACTGCACTCCTGGCTCGATGAATATTTCGCATATACAATGCCTCATTCAGCATTTCTTCTTCAATGGTTTGCCGGATCACATTCCCCATGTATTCCACTTGAGATGTCAGGTTCGGGTAACGCCAGGCTGGGGATGCATGGTCGTAGGCGCTGAAATGGAAGTTCGATTCAATACCGTCGCCATAGGTTTCCGATGTACCAAAGCTGAAATCTTCGGCGTAAGTCTTCATCAGGTCTTTGGAAAATGCCTCTAAGCTCTGGTCATACCCTACCCTGGCCGTCGTTGAATGGGTGATCGTTGCTGAAATGGGTAATATGAAAGGCTTGGGCACCGCCCCGTCTCTGCGCAAGATATCATTCACTAAAAATCGGGAAATCCTCCCGTTACCATCTGCCATCGGATGGATATAGACAAACCCGTACGAAGCAATCGTCGCACGCACAATGGGTGAAGTACCTTGTGTTCTGGCCAGCGTGTCGCTGAGCCCCTGTAGCATCGCTGGCGCATTTTCCCAATGGGGTGCGATGTAATCCACCACCTCGCGATAGCCAGCTGAGTGCCCGACAAATACTGGCGATTGACGCACACCATATGTCAGCGCATTTTCACCTAATATTTCCGCCTGCAGACTTTCCAAATCATGCTGAGACAGTGGATTGACCAGTTCCCCACAGCGGCTTTCCATCACTAACGCGAAGCGCTTTATTCTATCTTCGCGATTTTCTTCATGTTCAATAGCGAAGCTGGCACGACTTTCCTTAATCGTGAGCCAAACGCTGCTTCTCAAGAGAACGTCCGCTCCAAATTTCACCTCCAGACCGTTCAATGCGACAGCGCAATCATAATCTCGTGCGGATTGGACTTTATCGGTGATGTTGATCAAGGGGCAGAAATGTCGCGTACCAGGCAGATTGTTGCGGACTCTCCATCTTTTTACTGAATCCGGTTGCGATGCAGAGAAATACGCGCTGCTATCGATGGCGTCGATATAGTTTCCCTGACTCAGATCATCGACGTTCAGTTGGCGACCAGTAAACCATTCGAAAAAAAATCCGGCGCGGCGTGCATAAGCGCCCGTTGATTCGCTTTGAATCCACTCTTCAAGCTCAGTCTGATCAATTGCGTCGAACAATCGTGATAGCAGCTCGAAATGCATTTCTTCATATTTGAACATGAAGGTCAGATGGCCGGCCAGGGATTCTGCTGGTCGAAACCCTTCTGGAAATTCTTGAGCGGTCAATTCCGCAGAAGAACTCGTCTTGCGACTTTTGTTGATGACGCTTTCAACCCGCAAGCGCTGGGCCAGTTTGATCTGGTATTTCTCTACCAGCCACTTTCCACCAACCCAATCCATAGAAATCTCCCATTACTCATCTATCAACACTTCCCGGCTTCACAATACACAAAAAACGATTAAAAAACAAAATATATGATTACAAATCACAATTTTTTTAAAAAAACGATTAAAAAATTCCCGATTTGTTCACTTTTAGTGGATAGAAATATTATCTGATACCTGGCAAAAAATGATTACAGCTATAAAAAAATCATTATTTTTACTTGATTTTCCTGAAAAATGATTACTGAATCCAGGAAAATATGCAAAAGAGGGCAGCGCTAAAACAAGACATGGCATACCCTTGCTGACCACCGCAGGTCATGCGATAGTCGAACAGGACTGCCTGCTTAGATGCATCCTGATGGTTTCTGTATAGCCAAAGATTGAGGCCCATCCCTTCACACGCCAGCAAAAAAACGCACTCCCCAGAGTGCGTTTCCCGTTACCGTCTGCCGCCTAAAATATACCGCCGAATTACCCCAGCGGTTACACCAGCGATTCCACCATCACCTGCAATTTATCAGCGATCAGGTTTTGTGCTTCGGCGTCGACCTTGCTCAGCCAACCCCAGATCAGGCGTTTTTGATCGTAGACGGTGGATTTGGCGATGCGTAGTTCTTCTGCTTTTTTCAGGATGGAAATGCGGCGTTCGTAAAAGGCGCGGATGATGGTTTCGCGCATGATGCGCAGCGACATGCCGGTAACCTGGCTGCTGCATAGCTCGCGCAGGTTGCCGATGGCGTTGCGGTAATCTTCGCTTAAGCCTTCTGATCCGCAGCATTTGCATTCTGCCGTCCTGATAGCATAACGGGCGGTGATGCAGGCGCGCTGTACTGACGGCAGGCGTTCAATTTCTGCCAGTATCATGCCCGCCTGGGCCGCGCCATCGAGTGCCACCAGGCCCTTGCCACGACCATTGCTGGCACCTGCGCCGACACCTTGCAGTGCCAGTTTGGCCATGGGTGAAATCGCATACTGCTGGCTGGAATAATTGAAGGCAAATGTCAGCGCGTCGTGGGTATTGTTGAATAAGGTAGTCATTCTCTCTCCTCGTAAGATGGGCAACGTTGTCCGTATAATTGCAGTGCCGCAGTCAGGCCATCGACTTCGGTGGCGTTGGTGACTACTGTGGCTCCGGTGGCTTGCGTGTTGACTTTGGTCAGCAGGCGCACCGGGCGACGGTTGTCTTTCAGCTTGCAGATGTTCTGGCGTTTCTCGCCGATTTCGATCCAGCCCTGGTGACGACAACCCTTGCAGGTTTTTTCTTCACGCTGCAACAGGATGGCCAGCGGGTCGCGGCAATATTCATGGCGGCGCATCAGTACTGCTCTCCAAAGACGCGGTAATCTTCCAGACGGCCCAGGCCGGTGTGGATGCTGATAAAGCCACGGCCATCGGGATACATTTCCTTGACCCTTTCCTTGATGGCCTGCATCTGTGGATTGGCTTTGCTGTTGTATTCCCTGAACACGCGTGGCTGCGGCAGCTGTGCTTGCAGCTTGTTGTGCTGGTTGTTTTGTACCGGCAGTGGCACAAAGAAACGGCGGTTGTTACCGATGACACAGGTCTGTATCTGCTCTTCTTCCAACAGCTTGTCGAGCATGTCGCGCATGTCGCCAGATGGCACGCCAAAGGTGGCGGCCAGGTGGGCATTCTGGAACTTCAGGCCACGTTTATGGCGTATGTACTGCAGCAGGCTTTCCTGTGTGAAGGGAATGGGTTTTTTTGGAGAAGTCGTCTTTTTCATTTTTCTGCATCCTTGTCGTTTGAATTGCGTCGAATAAATTCGACCGTCATCAATTTTTTCCGGGCATGGCATTTCGTATGCGCGATGTCCCTGGTTGTTTGAGCGTGCCTGTCACTTCACGCTGATCTACGGCTGTCTGGTATGTCATCCGCGATGGCATGCGGGGTTGCTGTTGACCCTGTGTTTTTTCAGGCATTTATCCGGCTCAGGGCATGCAGGAAGATGCTAATTTTTGATAGGACTTAAAATCGGGGCAAAGCGAATCCCATCCAGCCTGTTGTGCAGGCTGGCGCTGTGTATGCTTGGTGGTGTATTACCGGGGACGCGGCTATGTAGCTATGCAGCTATGCAGCTACATTTGCTGTCGCATCACCAGGGTTTTCAAATGGCCAGGTTCATGACTTGTCCGCGTTGTGATGCCCAGTCAAAGCTTTGCCAGATGCTGTTCTCTCGCAGGCGATCAAAGCTGCGGTCGCCTAAAAACTGGCGCAGGCCATGGCGGTTCTGGTTGGTGATCAATATGCTTGGCATGACGTTGCGGTAACGCTTGTCGATGATGTCAAACAGGCTGATCTGTTCTGATTCTGAACCATATTGCATGCCCACTTCATCCAGAATCAGCAAATCAATATCGGCCAGCACCTGCAGGATCTGGGTTTCGCTTTGTGGTGCATCACGCCGCCAGGTGTCGCGTATCATGCGCACGGCATCAATGGCAGATGTGTACATGACAGTGTGCTTGCCCATGACGTGGCGGGCAATGGCTGTCGCCAGATGGCTTTTGCCGGTGCCTGGCATGCCAGAAAACACCATGGTGGTGCCGGTGCTGCGATGATGCGCAAAATGGTGGGCAAATTCCATCGCGGCGCTAAGGGCTTTTTCTTTATCGTCGGTATCGGCCACAAAGCTGGCGAAATCTTTTTCACGAAAACGCAGCGGAATACCGGCCTGGTTGAGGCGCGTTTCCAGACGGCGCTGGCGCTCTGCCACCGCTTGCTGGGCAAGGCTGGCACGGCTTGCCACATTCGCCTGGCGCACGCAATGCGGGCAGGCAGACCAGTGCATGACCTTGGTCCCCAGCAGGGTGGCCGTGCTGTCGTAGGCACCGTGGCTATCGCATTGCGCGCTGCGCTGGGTGGTGCTGATGTAGCTGGCGGCTTTAGATGATACGTCCATTTTCTATGCCCTCGTTGTAGTTGATCTGCTCAAAATTATTGTGTCGCGACTGGCTTGCAGGTGGACTGCGGTCACTGCTGCTGCCGCTGCTGCTACCACTACCTCTGCCACCGCCACCGCGCCCGGCAATGCCTGGGTCACCCCTGGGCAAGACAGCGCCACCCGCCTGCATACTGGCGGCTTGCTTGCCCCAGCGTTCCAGTATCTTCAGCACATAGGCCAGGCCTATGATTTCATCCGGCCTGGTACCCTTGGCCTCAGCACAGGCTGCCTGCACCAGTTCCACCGTTGCCCCTTGCGCCACCAGCGCCAGCAAACGCGGATCAGCCGCCTGCGCTTTCACCCCGGCCTGGCGAAAACTCAGGCACAAATCCAGCGCGGTCGTGCCACCCTGCCCTGATGCCGGCCCGGCAGTTGTCGTTTCTGCCGGCGGTTCTGCCGGCGGTTCTGCCGGCGTTTCTGCTGACAGTTCGGTTGGTATTTCGGCAGGCGTTTCGGTTGCAGTTCCGGTCGACATTTGTCCTGGTTCGGCTAGCGCGGGCTGCTGGGTTTTTTGGTTTACTGGTTTATGGTTCTTGGTTATTGGTTTATGGTTATTGGTTAGTTGAACACAGCTGGTAACTGTCTTGTCTTGCTGTTCAACAGTTGTTGAAGACGTGTTCAATTCATCCGCATGACCATGCCTTTCTGCCGCCCGTTTGGCCGCACTGGCCTTGCCTGCCAGCGATTTGGCATTGGTATTTTTTTGGTATTCACGTATCGCCTGATCACAGCGCGCGTGAAACCAGCCTGCATCGGTCAACACAAAAAATTCTTTCAGCAATTGTTCTACTGCTGCTGTTTCTTCTTCACTGCGCGCCACCAGGCGACGACACAGTAAACCCAGATCCAGCATCAAGGCTGATTCGGTGTCGTAATACAAATCCAGCATGTCACGATAAATTGCTCTTTCCAGACGATTCAAATGACGCGTGGCATTATTAAAATCACCGATGTGATGGCTGTAATAATTCATGCGCTCACCTTTGCCATGCCACCAGTCTGATCAGACCAATTTGTCAGCACACACAAACCGGCAGGCGCAAGCGTGCAGGTGCCAGCCTTGTTGGCATGGGCGTTGGCCCTGGTCCTGCTTAGCTGCTTGACTGTGTGCTGGTGTTTATCTGACATGCGAATTCTGGCCCGTTGATTAATCAAATCCCTTGCATCGTCCAGGCGTAGACCATCACGCTGCCGTCGCTTTGCAAAAAGCGACAGGCAACACTTCGCCCAACAAAGAAGGCAGGCTTCTTTGCGCTGGATAGATACTTCGTATTGCTTGCTGTGTTCAGTGCCCTGAAAAACCGGGCGACTACCTTACTTCTTCACGTCCATTTTTTTGCACCAGCATTGATCAATTGCTTATCAACTGCTCATTGACAAGCTATCGACACTAACCGGCGTGGACCGCTATGCGCATTTGCGCTTACGGGCGAAATCTGCCTTGGCAAACCCACCCTAAGAACCTTACATGGACGCCGCCATTTGCCAAGTAAAAAACGCATCATGATTTACAGGAATAGATTGCACGCTTACATCCGGCCTGTTATTGCGACAAATGCCGCTGGCCCCTATGGAATTCGCTGACGACAGCCCTATCTGTTACGCGAGCTTTAGAGCTCTTGGTTCTTATCGGGTTTT
>NZ_JBMPOR010000023.1:0-124659 GCF_049340265.1 Undibacterium sp. Di26W | reverse complement strand
GAAATGCCATCGCCTTTGGAAAAACTGTGAGCGACAATTGAATACCAGCTTGCAATTCGTCAATTTGGCATTCCTCGCTTTGCTATTGCGGCGGGGGTGATCAAAAAGATCTCGAACAGGTTCTTAGAGACCATTCCGCTTTTTGCGCGGCGTTTTTGTTACCCTTACCCCGCTGACGCTCGCTCGCTACAGATCGTAAACACGTTCTAAGACTTTCTGCCACCAGCTGGTCGTCTGCAGGATTCAGACTTCAACCATGTCCTGCAGTTTTTCAAATTCGGTGGCGGCTTCACTCAAGACTTCATCCAGCAAAGCCTGGTCCAGGCCCAGGCTTTCCCACGATTGCCCGGTAATTTCTGGCGGTGCCAGATCGGGTGTGGTCGTCACTCTTAGTGCATGGGCTATGCCATCTGCCACATGGATGATGGTTGCCAAGAAGCCCAGGCCGGGCTTTTCTGGCTGATGATGGCCAGAAATGGCCTTGATCATCATTTCCGAAAAATTCCACTGTATGGCCAGCGCTTCGCCTATCGCCGCATGGTCGATGTCAATCAAACTCTTTTCAGTTTCATATTGTGTGTCTGGATGTTCCAGTCTATGGGCCAGCACCGCTTCATATGCCTCTGTATATGAGGTCGCAAGTACTAACGCGCCTATGTCGTGCAGGAGACCGGCGGTAAAGGCCACGTCGGTATTGAATTGCAGACGCCGCGCCAGGATTTTGGCGACAATCGCAACCGCATTGGAATGACGCCAGAAATCCTTGTGGCTGAAGCCACGACAATTGTTTTCCGGAAAACAGCCAGACAGCGCTGCTGTCATCACAATCTGCTTTACCGTACTCAGACCCAGCAGAGAAATCGCCTGTTGCACCGTGGTGACCTTGATCATGGTCGAGTAATAGGCTGAATTGGCGTAACGCAGGGTTTTGGCCGTCAGCGCAATATCGAGGCTGACTTTTTGCGCCAATTCATGCATATCCAGTTCATCGTTATCCATGCTGTTCAGCAATTCCATCACAATTGCTGGTAAAGTTGGTAAATCTTTAACGCTGTCGATAATCTGTGCAAGTGAGATGGAGTTCATACGGGGTTTCCTGCAATGCTGATTCCTATAGATTGCCAGAAATTTGGCAATTGGACATGCATTTTTCTTATGGCGCACCAAAATGTTACGCAAGAAGCCACAAAGTTGAGCATTTGAATTGACGGACCGGAAGTTTCGCTTAATTTAGGGTTGATATAAATTTTTCACTGACAAACAGTTTTTATTGCAAATATAAATGATAATGATTTGCATTTAAATATTTGCTTGGGTACAATGTTGGCAATATATATCCCAAACCGAGTCTGATGCCAGACCCGGTTTGGGATGCACCTTTGTACTCAGATTTATTTCAAGGCAATTTCATGATTCATCGCATTTCGCAATCCATTCGTCAGATTCCCCATGTCACTCATGAAAATTCGCCCCGCCTGCGCCCGATGGTGTGGGCCTTGTCGATTGCGTTGATGTCGCCGGCAATGGTTTTTGCGAATGATGCGGTGACAGCAAAAGCTGACAAGGCCGAGCTGCCCGAGGTGGTGGTTAGCGGAACGGCCGCGAATGAGCCCAGTACCGAAAAAACCGGTGCCTATACCACGCGTAAAAGTGGTTCGGCTACCCGCCTCGATATGTCCTTGCGTGAAACGCCGCAATCCGTGTCGGTCGTGACGCGCGCCAAAATGGATGACTTCAAACAAGTCAATGCGAATGATGTGCTGGCCAATACCACCGGTGTGTCGGTGGAAAAAGTGGAAACTGACCGCACTTATTACATGGCGCGTGGTTTTGATATCGTCAATTTCCAGTACGACGGCGTAGGTCTGCCATTCACTAGTGGCAATGTGGCCGGTGATATTGATACGGCGATTTACGACCGGGCGGATATCGTGCGTGGGGCAAATGGCCTGATGTCGTCTACCGGCAATCCGTCGGCGACGGTCAACTTCATCCGCAAGCGTCCTGTGTACCAATTCCAGGCATCGACCGGGCTGACACTGGGTTCATGGAATACCCGCAGGCTGGATGCAGATGTGTCCGCTACCCTGAATGCGGCAGGTACGATTGCGGGCCGCATCGTCGTCGCCAAACAGGTAGGTGATTCGTATCTGGGCCGTTACTCACCTGAAAAAACAGTGGTATATGGTGTGATCGAAGCCAATCTGGGTGATGCCACGCTGCTGACCCTTGGGCATTCGCATCAAAAGAGTGATGGCAAGGGTGGTATGTGGGGTGCCTTGCCGCTGTATTACACCGATGGCAGCCCGACCAATTACAGGACCTCGACCAGCACTGCGGCAGACTGGTCACGCTGGCTCACGCAGGATGATCGCAGCTTTGTCGAACTCAGCCACCAACTGAACAATGACTGGCAAATCAAGACTACCCTGAGCCATAACCGGTCAACGGCAGATTCCAAACTGTTTTATGTTTACGGTACGCCTGATCGCAAGACCGGCCTGGGCTTGTACAGCTATCCTTCTCTGTATAACGATGTCAATACCCAAACCCTGTTTGACCTGTCTGCTACCGGCAAATTCACGCTGGCAGGACGTCAGCATGACCTTGCTTTTGGTGTCAACTGGTCGAAGTCAAAAATGGATGATATCTCCCATTATGGTGTAGGCATAGGCACGGCCTTGCCGGATATCAGCAACTGGACAGGCAATTATCCGCAACCCGCATTTAATGCCTACACCGATGGCAGCGCCTATGAAGACAAGCGCACGACGGTATTTATTGCATCCCGTTTTAACCTGGCAGATCAATTCAAACTGATCGCGGGCGCCAATCACACCAAGGCGGAAAGCACCGGCTATGCCTATGGTGTCAGTAGTCAAAAGAATGCCAGCAAGACCACGCCGTATCTGGGCCTGGTCTATGACCTGACATCTTATGCTTCTGTGTACGCCAGCCATACTGAAATATTCAATCCACAAAGTGAGGTGGATGTCAGTGGTAAAACCCTGGATCCGGTTAAAGGCAAGGGCGATGAACTGGGTATTAAAGTTGAACTGTTTGAGCGCAAGCTCAACCTGTCTGCAGCCGTTTTCAAGATACAGCAAAACAATGCAGCAGAGCAGGCTGGTTATATCGGTACCAAGACCTATTACAAAGGTATCGATGCGCAATCACAAGGCTTTGAACTGGATGCCAGCGGTGAATTGGCAAAAGGCTGGAACCTCAGTGCAGGCTATACCCAGTTAAGCCTGAAGGGCAGCGATGACAAAGATGTGAAAACCTATGTGCCCAGAAAACTGTTCCGCCTGTCGATTACCTATCAACTGCCTTTCATGCCACAGGCAAAAGTCGGCGGCAGTCTGAACTGGCAGGGTGATACTTTCCGTGACGAAGGTTCAGGCATCATCATTCGCCAAGACAGTTATGCAACGATGAATTTGATGGCACGTTATGACGTGAATCAGAATTTCAGCATAACGGCTAACCTGAACAATGTCAGTAATGAAAAATACCTGACCAGCCTGTACTGGAGCCAGAGTTATTATGCCGCGCCAAGAAATGGCAGCGTCACGATCAACTGGAAATATTGATAGGCCGGATACGTGATGTTGATGCGCCCTGTCTTTGTTCTGCTGCACCGCTGGTTTGGATTGGCGGTGGCGGTTTTTCTGTTCATTTCCGGCCTGACCGGCGCTTTTATCTCCTGGGATCATGAGCTGGATGCCTTGCTGAATCCGCAGTTGTTCCATGCTCGCAGCACGATACAGGCAGGCAATGAACGTACTTTGTCAGGACCGGAGCTTGCCAACAAGATAGAGGCAAGTGATGCCAGAATACAGGTGACCTATGTATTGAATGAGGCGGAACCCGGCCACACCATACAGATGTCGGTGGAGGGAAAGATCAATCCTTCCACGGGCAAGCCATATGTTCTGGGCTTTAACCAGATCGCGGTTGATCCCGTGACCGGCGACGTGCAGGGCAAGCGGCAATGGGGCGAAATATCCCTCAGTCGCGAAAACCTCTTGCCCTTTTTGTACAAGCTGCATTACACCATGCATATTCCCGATGTATCGGGCGTGGAACTGGGTATCTGGTTCATGGGCATCATTGGCCTGGTGTGGGTGCTGGATTGTTTTATTGCGTTGTGGATTTCTTTCCCTAACTGGCGTAGCTGGCGCAAGTCGTTTGCGTTTCGTTGGGGGCAGGGCGGGCATAAGCTGAATTTTGACCTGCATCGTTCTGGCGGCGTATGGCTGTGGTTATTCATGCTGTTGCTGGCGATGACATCGGTATCGATGAACCTGAATACGCAGGTAGTGCGCCCTGTGGTTTCATTCTTTTCACCTTTAAGCGCCGACGTATTTGCCAGCCGTGTACCGCAGGCACCGGATCAGCCGGTCATACCGCGCATCAGCCGTGAACATGTCATCACTCTGGCAAAACAGGAAGCACAACAGCGAGGCTGGACTTTGCCGGCAGGCGGCATCTTCTATTCACCTGCTTTCGGCGTATATGGCGTGGGATTTTTTGAGGCCGGTAATGATCATGGCGATGTCGGCCTGGGTAATGCCTGGCTGTATTTTGACGGCAGGGATGGTCGTGCCCTGGGTGGCAAGATTCCCGGTACCGGCAGTGCCGGGGATATTTTCCTGCAGGCGCAGTTCCCGCTGCATTCCGGACGTATCCTGGGTTTGACGGGACGTATACTGATCTCGTTGCTGGGCCTGGTAGTGGCCATGTTGAGCATCACCGGCCTGATCATCTGGATCAGGAAACGACGGGCCAGGGCTATCACTAAAGTCCTAGCAAGGCCAGGCTGATCCGGTTATTGCTTACGATTTACCCGACCTCAGCTTATTTTGGGCACCAGGCGTTTTTCACTGATGCTGGCCTTGGCTCTTTCCAGCATGTCAATCGCAGCCGGACCACGCAGCAGGGTGACAGCGACTGCCAGCGCATCGATATACGTCAGATGGGCCAGACGTGAAGTCATGGGGGTATAGATATCAGGATCTTCTTCCACGTCCACACCGATGTGCACGTCAGCCAATTCGGCCAGCGGGCCGCCACTGGCACACAATACCAGTATCTTGGCACCAGCTTCCTTGGCCAGTTGCACGCTGTCGATCAGGTCGCGGGTGCGGCCTGTGCGTGAAAAGGCGACGACAACACAATCGCTATTGAGCAGGGTAGCAGACTGCGCCTGCAAGTGGGCATCGCAAAATACCGTCGTCGGTATGCCAAAGCGGAAAAATTTCAACTGCGCATCAATCGCCAGCGCACCTGAATAACCCAGGCCATAGCATTCTATGCGACGGGCGCGCGCCAGCAGGCTGACTGCGGCTTCAAAGGTGGCGGTATTGGCATTATTGCGGGCTTCCATCAGGGCGGCGATGGTGCGGTCAAATACCTTGGGCAAGACATCACGTACATGATCGGCCTGGTTGACATCCAGATGCAGGTAAGGGATGCCGGTTGCCAGGCTTTTGGCAAATGCCAGCTTGAAGGTCTTGAAACCATCAAAGCCCAGGCTCTGGGCAAAGCGGGCGACTGTGGGTTCACTGACATCGCAGGCCTGTGCCAATACACGTATCGACATTTCCAGCGCATCATGCGGCTTTTGCAGCAGGAACTCTGCCACCTGGCGCTCAGCACGGCTCAGGGCTGTGCTGGCAGTGCGTATGCGTGCCAGCAAGCCTTTTTCAGGCGGGCTGTTGGGTTTGTTGTCAGAAAACGGGTTTGCCATAGATGTATTGTTTACGGACACCAGAAAACATCTATGGTACAGCCTGCTTCGCGCAATAAGGACGCAACCGGCAGATTATTTTCTATCGCCTGATCCAGTACCTGACGTTTTTCAGCGCCAGTAATCACCAGCCAGATGCGTTTGGTGTTCAGCAGGCGCGGCAAGGACAGCGACATTCGGCTTTGCCGGGTCTGCGGATGCACGGCTGCCAGGCAGGCCAGGTCATCATGCTGGGTAGGTGCGCCGGGAAACAGCGAAGCGATATGCCCATCCGCACCCATGCCCAGCAAGACAGCGCTGAAAGCCTGGGGCAATTGTTCATTCAGCCTGGCATGGATGGCTTCGGCGGCGACTTCTGGTGTATTCGCTGCATTTTTCAGCGACACCAGTTGCCAGCGTTTGTCTGTGGCAGACGCTGACAGGCAGCGACGGAACAGGCCTTCATTGCTTTGCTTGTCCTGATCTGGCACCCAGCGTTCATCGGTGGCGACCAGTTTGATGGGTTGGTGCTGATCCACATCGGCCAGCAACTGATCCAGCCGCTGATAGACCGGAGCGGGTGTAGAACCGCCAGCCAGCGCAAAGCTGGCGCTGCTGCCAGTGGGCGTTGTCTGTATCACGTCCAGCCATTGCTGGCTGAGGGCTTCGCTCAGGGCGGCGAAATTTTCGAAGGTATGGTATTTCATCGTCATTTTATCGCTTAACTTTCCACGAATTCTTCGCCCCAGGCAGCGCCGTGCTGGGCCAGCAGATAACTGGCAGCAGAAGGCCCCCAGCTACCGGCGATGTAAGACTTCAAGCCTTCGCTATCGTTTTTCCAGGCGCTCATGATCGGGTCTATCCAAGCCCAGGCAGCGCTCAGTTCATCATCACGTACGAACAGGGTCAGGTCACCATGCATGGCGTCCAGCAACAGGCGCTCATACGATTCCACGCGGCGTGAATTCGATACTTCGGCAAAGTCCAGATTCAGGGCCACGTCCGACAGGCGTATGCCTTCGCCTGGCTCTTTGGCCTTCATGTACAGTTGTACGCTTTCTTCCGGCTGCAGCGAAATCACCAGGCGGTTCGAACGCAAAGGCCCTTGTGACTTGCCAAAAATGGAGTAAGGAATCGGTTTGAAATTAATCGTGATTTCAGCACTGCGACTGGCCATGCGTTTGCCGGTACGCAGGTAAAAGGGCACGCCAGCCCAGCGCCAGTTGTCTATCTCGGCGCGTATGGCGACAAAGGTTTCTGTGCGCGATGCTGGCGGTACGCCTGGTTCATTCTGGTAAGCGATGACAGGTTTGCCATCGACCGCACCGGCACGGTACTGGCCGCGCACGGTTTTCTTGCTGGCTTCATCTGGCGTGAACTTGTGCAGGGCGCGCAAGACTTTTACTTTTTCATCACGGATGGCATCCGGGTTGGCATTCACTGGTGGTTCCATGGCGACGATGGACACCAGTTGCAGCAAATGGTTTTGTACCATGTCGCGCAGGGCACCAGTATGGTCATAGAAATCGCCACGTGATTCCACGCCCACCTGTTCAGAGATGGAAATTTGTACATCCTGTATCCACTTGCGGTTCCACAATGGTTCAAGGAAGGAATTGGCAAAACGCAGTGCCAGCAGATTTTGCACCATCTCTTTACCCAGATAATGGTCGATACGGTAAATCTGGTTTTCGTTCAGGTAGCTGCGCAGGGACTGGTTAATTTCTTTGGCTGACTGGGCATCACGACCCAGCGGTTTTTCGACTACCACGCGGGCATTGCCTTCAACCAGGCCATGCTTGGATAATTGTTCAACCACGGGAATAAAAATATCCGGACCAGTCGCCAGGTAGAACAGAGTAGCGTTTTCAGTGCTGGTATGCAGGTTGCCTTTCAATGCCGCAAAATCATCCGGGATGCGGGCATCGATTTTTGAATAATGGGTGGTCGCCAGAAAGGCGGCGCGTTT
This sequence comes from Undibacterium sp. Di26W, assembly GCF_049340265.1. Lineage (NCBI taxonomy): Bacteria > Pseudomonadati > Pseudomonadota > Betaproteobacteria > Burkholderiales > Oxalobacteraceae > Undibacterium > Undibacterium sp. Di26W. The sequence continues at coordinate 116,959 of NZ_JBMPOR010000023.1, read as the reverse complement.
TTCTTCCGTCGCACCGTCAACATTGGCGGCATACGATTCTATGGCGGCAGCGACACGCACACGGAATTCTTCATCCGACAATTTTTCACGGGCAGCACCAATGAACTTGAAGTTCTGGTCCAGCCTGCCATTCACAAATGCGCTATACAAAGCAGGGATGATCTTGCGCTTGGCAAGATCGCCAGTGCCGCCGAATAAGACAAATGTGGTCATGCTGACTCCGTGTTGTGTCGGTTGGTATGTTGGGTGTAATACAGACGTGTCGCTGTGTGTTGCGATATATGTACTACATTGGTACTACATTGATGATAGTGGCTTATCCTGATTATGCCAGAAAATATTCAGAAATGTAGTTTCATTACGGTAAATTTGATGTTTTTGCCAAAAAAAACAGCTAATTAATGAAATACTGAAAGTTTGTTACAAAAAATCAGGATTTATGCTATCTTTATTGGTATTGCATCAGTATTGCCAAAGCTTTCTTATTTTCGCCCTTTTGGGCCTCAGGTGTTTATATGACGACATCCCCATCCACTAGCTTGCACCCAGTTATCGACAAGGTCACACAGCGCATTACCGAGCGCAGCAAAACCTTGCGCAGTGCTTATCTTTCCCAATTGGAACATATGCGTGGTCGCGGCCCGCGTCGTGCCAGCCTGTCTTGTGCCAATCAGGCGCACGCCAATGCGGCCATGGATAGTGGCACCAAGATCTGGCTCAACCAGGCACAAAAACCGAATATCGGCATCGTCACTGCCTATAATGACATGTTGTCGGCGCATCAGCCGTATGAAAACTATCCGGCACAGATACGCCACACAGCCCTGCGCTTTGGCGGTACTGCCCAGGTGGCAGGCGCAGTACCTGCAATGTGCGATGGTGTGACGCAAGGTCGCCCTGGTATGGAGTTGTCTTTGTTTTCGCGTGACGTGATCGCCCAGGCGACTGCGGTGGCTTTGTCGCATGATGCGTTTGACGCGACCCTGTGCCTGGGTATTTGCGACAAGATCGTGCCTGGCCTGCTGATCGGTGCCTTGGCCTTTGGTCATCTGCCAACCATTTTTATACCGGCAGGCCCGATGGGTTCTGGCTTGTCGAATAAAGAAAAAGCGGCTGTGCGTGAACGCTATGCGCAAGGCAAGGCCACCAAGGAAGAATTGCTGGCTGCAGAAAGCGCGGCGTATCACAGTGCCGGTACCTGTACTTTCTATGGCACGGCCAACAGCAACCAGATGTTGCTGGAAGCCATGGGCCTGCATTTGCCCGGTGCGGCCTTCATACATCCGTCTGACCCTTTGCGTAGTGTCCTGACCGATGCCGCGGTGGAGCGTGTCCTGCAGTTGACAGAACAAAGCGGCAACTACAAGCCTATCGGTCAACTGGTCAATGAAAAAACCATCGTCAATGCCGTTATCGCCCTGCTGGCAACCGGTGGTTCCACCAATCACACTATCCACTGGATTGCAGTTGCCCGCGCTGCCGGCATCATCATCGACTGGCAGGATTTTGATGAACTGTCATCGGTCATCCCCTTGCTGACGCGTGTTTATCCTAATGGTACTGCCGATGTAAATGCCTTTGAAGATGCCGGTGGCCCGGTCTTTGTGATCCGTGAACTCTTGTCCGCCGGTCTCATGCATGCGGATGTCATGACCGTGTTTGGTAGTGACGGTTTGAACTCACACACCAGTCGCCCGGTATTGACCGACGAAGGCAAGGTCAGATGGGAAGCCTTACCGGCAGAGTCGACTGATACCACGGTGGTGCGTAATGTGACTGATCCATTTGCACCTACCGGTGGCCTGCGTTTATTGCATGGCAATCTGGGGCGAGCCATCGTCAAGGCCTCTGCTGTGCCTGAAGATGCGTGGATCATCAAGGCACCAGCCAAGGTGTTTGAATCGCAGGATGCTTTGGTCAAGGCGTACAAAGCGGGCGAGCTGAATATGGATTTTGTTGCGGTGGTGATCTTCCAGGGGCCGCAGGCGAATGGCATGCCTGAGCTACATCAGTTCACCCCTGTGCTGGGCAGCCTGATGTCGGCTGGCTACAAGGTGGCACTGGTGACGGATGGCCGCATGTCCGGTGCATCCGGCAAAGTGCCGGCGGCATTGCATGTCAGTCCTGAAGTGGCGCAAGGTGGCCCGCTGGGCAAAGTACGTGACGGTGATCTGGTGGAGTTGAATGTGCATACCGGCGAATTGCGTGCCTTGGTGGATGCCGATGTCTGGGCCCAGCGCGCCGCACGTGAACTCAGCAAGGAACCGACCTTTGGTTATGGCCGTGACCTGTTCGCCGCGCAACGCCGTGTCGTGACTGCGCCAGAACATGGTGCATCCACACTGTTCATTGACTAATGCCGGAAACTTAGATAACTATTTCTGAAAGCGAAACAACATCATGAGCCTCAATATCAGCATGAGCAAGCGCAATATCATCGCCCAGCTCGAACAAATCCGCGTGCTGCCTATACTGGTCACCGATGATGTGGATCAGGCGATACGCTGTGTCACAACCCTGGCAGAAAATGGCTTGCCAGCGGTGGAAATCACCCTGCGCACACCAAATGCCATGACGGTATTGCGTGAAGTCGTCAAGGCTTGCCCGACAGTGACTGTGGGTGCCGGCACGATACTGACGCAGGTGCAACTGGACGCGGTCAAGGCGGCAGGCGCTGCCTTTGGTATCAGCCCTGGTATCACGCCGGTATTGGCCAAGGCTGCGGCTGATTCCGGCTTGCCGTATTTTCCGGGCGTCGGCGGTGCCAGTGATTTGATGCTGGCGCTGGAACATGGCTTTAATGTTGTCAAACTCTTTCCTTCGGACATCGTAGGCAGCACCAAGATGGCCAAGGCTTTGGGCGGCCCTTTCCCTGATGTGAAGTTTTGCCTGACAGGTGGCGTGACCGTGGAAGCGACGCCGACCTTGTTGCAGCAATCAAATATCTTGTGCGTAGGCGGATCATGGATGTGTCCGGCTTCACTGATCAATGCCGGTGACTGGGCCGCCATAGGTGTGCTGGCAGCAGCGGCAGCCGCAGCTGGCAAGAAGTAAATATTGTCAAGAATGCGGGCTAGGGTTAGCGCTGCATTTGTACTGTTTGATATGTTTTAGCAGATATGTTTTAGCAGTTTTTGTAAATCACTTTTCGCAAATTAAGCAAGATCATGGCTACTTCCGTTTCCCGTACCCCGCTCTGGTGTTTGTTGCAGCAACGTGCCACCAATATGCCCAGTCTGAAAGAATTGTTTCGTGCTGATCCGCAGCGTTTTACGCATTTTTCTGCGTCCGCCTGCGGCATCATGCTCGACTATTCCAAGCAACGCATAGACACGACTGCCAAACTGAATTTGCTGGCATTGGCCAGGCAGCAGGATGTGGAGTCGAGGCGGGATGCCATGTTGCGTGGTGAAGCAATCAACCAGACGGAAAATCGCGCTGTTCTGCATACGGTCTTGCGCCTGCCCAAAGGAGAAGCTTTTGATTTAAACGGCGACAATATTGCGGCGGATGTGCATCTGGTGCTGGCGCAGATGCGCAGCTTCAGTGATGCGGTAAGGGAAGGGCGCTGGTTGGGCTACACCGGCAAAGCCATACGTACCATCGTCAATATCGGTATCGGCGGGTCCGACCTGGGGCCGCAGATGGCCTGTATTGCGTTGGCACCCTGGTCACAAAAAAACCTGTCACTGCATTTTGTTTCTAACGTTGATGGCCGCCACGTGGCGGATGCGCTGGCGAATGCAGACCCGGAAACGACCTTGTTTGTGGTGGCATCAAAAACCTTTGCCACCATGGAGACATTGACCAATGCCCGCACGGCGCGCGAATGGATGTTGTCGCACGGTTGCCCGCTTGATCAGATACGCCAGCATTTCGTGGCACTCAGCACCAACGTCAAGGCCGCAGCGGATTTTGGTATTGCCCCTGAAAATGTGTTCCCGTTCTGGAACTGGGCTGGCGGCCGTTATTCGATGTGGAGTGCGATTGGTCTGTCGATTGCGCTCTACGTGGGCGCAGATCGTTTTGAAGAAATGCTGGCCGGTGCGCATGAAATGGATTTGCATTTCGCCCAGGCACCGCTGGAACAGAATCTGCCAGTGTTGATGGCCTTGATAGGTGTATGGAATATCAATTTCCTCGGCCTGCAAGCCTTGTCGATTGCGCCTTACCATCAACGTATGACACGTCTGCCAGCTTACTTGCAACAGCTGGAAATGGAAAGCAATGGCAAGTCAGTCACGCGTGAAGGTCAACGGGTTGATTACACCACGTCACCCATCCTGTTTGGTGAAGCCGGCACCAATGGCCAGCATGCTTACTTCCAGTTACTGCATCAGGGGGCAACCATCATCCCTACCGACTTTATCGTGGTGGCAGATGATGATGCCGGTTTGCCCGGCCACAACCAGGCGCTGCTGGCGAATTGCTTTGCCCAATCCAAGGCCATGGCCTGGGGCAAGAGCATGGAAGAAGTGCGCGCAGAACTGGGAGACTTGCCAGAAAAAGTATTGGCCCCCCGCGTGTTTGAAGGCAATCGCCCAACCTCTACCGTCTTGCTGGATTCTTTGACACCACGGTCTTTGGGTGCATTGATTGCCTTGTATGAACACAAGGTGTTTGTGCAATCCGTGATCTGGGATATCAATGCCTTCGATCAATGGGGAGTGGAACTGGGCAAGTCCCTGGCACAGCAATTGATCAGCCTTGATCCAGGCGCAGTCAAGGAAGATTACGATAGCTCAACCAAGGGTTTATTGCAGGCAGTGGGTCGCAGCCATAAGCTGAAGAAGGCTGCTTAGAACCTGTTTGCGATCTTACTGCGCGAGCGTGATCGGGGCTCATGCGCTGCTCAAAATGCTCATGTACTTAGAGTACATTCCGCTTTTTGCGCTGCTCTTCACCCCGCTGACGCTCGCTCGCTACAGATCGCAAACAGGTTCTTAGGGCAATATGTCCTTCGTGCTGGTCTGCACACAGGCATTTGTTGTAAGCAAGCCTCAGCTAGTTTGATATATCAAGTGTCAGATTATGGCGTGTGCTTGTCGTCCTGGCAGATGTTCACTCTGTAGCGCTGCGTGCTGAAGTTGCAAAACTATTGCCAGATATATGGTCTCAGTCAAGAGCACAAGAATTTTCATCATTCCGATTTTATCCTTACCGTAGAATTTGTCAGCATGAACGCCCACCTACATCCACAATTAAAAATGAACGATATCAGCGACGACAAAGACCAGAGCCTGCGGGAAGACATACGCAGGCTGGGGCGTATCTTAGGCGATACGGTAAGAAACCAGCATGGCGATGAAGTGTTCGACCTGATCGAACAGGTGCGCCAGAATTCCATACGCTTCCGCCGTGATGCTGATGAAGCCGCACGTGCCGAACTGGAAACCACACTGGATACGCTGACCAACGACCAGACCACACAAGTCATACGCGCTTTCAGTTATTTTTCACATCTGGTCAACCTGGCAGAAGACCAGCATCACATACGCCGTACCCGTGCCCACCTGATTGCGGGTTCCGCGCCGCGCCAGGGCAGTCTGGCGCACACGATAGAAGCGCTGTACAACACCGGCCACAGCAGCCAGCAATTGCTGGATTTTTTCCAGACAGCACAAGTGTTCCCGGTATTGACTGCCCATCCTACTGAGGTGCAGCGCAAGAGTATCTTGAATTGTCAGATGGTGATTACGCGTTTGCTGGATGAGCGCGACCGCATGCAATTGACGCCGGAAGAATCTGCCGCCAATGAAGAGGCAATTGGACGTGCCGTATTGACGCTGTGGCAGACACGCATGCTGCGCACTTCCAAACTGTCGGTGCTGGACGAGGTGGAAAATGGTCTGAGTTTTTATGACTACACCTTCCTGCGTGAGTTGCCGCACCTGTATGCCGGTCTGGAAGATTTATTGGCCAGCAAGGATGCCACGTTCGCGCAACATGAATTGCCCAGCTTCATGAAAATGGGTAGCTGGATAGGTGGCGACCGCGATGGCAATCCTTTCGTGACTGCCACTGTGCTGGAAAAAACCCTGGCCATGCAGGCGGCCCGCGCTTTCAAATTTTATCTGGAAGAATTGCATACCCTGGGCTCGCAATTGTCGATGGCCAATCTGCTGGTCAAGGTGTCGGATGATTTGCTGGCGCTGGCAGAACGTTCACCCGATCATTCACCGCATCGTGCGGATGAACCCTATCGCCTGGCAATCAGTGGCGTCTATGCACGTCTGGCAGCCACGTACAAGCAATTGCTTGATCTTGAACCGGTGATTCATCCCAGCGGCCTTGCCGAGCCCTATGCAACTGCGGAAGAACTGGTGGCTGATCTGGATATTGTCCATTATTCCTTGCATGCGAATGGTTCTGCAGCGATCACGCGTGGCCGTTTGCGCCACTTGCGCCGTGCAGTCAAAGTCTTTGGCTTTTACCTGGCCCCCTTGGATTTGCGTCAAAATTCAGATGTACATGAACGTGTGGTCGCCGAGCTATTGCAGGCGGCCAATCCTGAATTGAAATACCTGGATTTGAATGAAGACCAGCGCATCGAGGTCTTGATCAAGGAAATCAGTTCGGCCCGCCCACTGGCGTCACCTTACCTGACGTATTCTGAAGAAACCCAGTCTGAACTGGCGATTTACCGTGCCGCCTGTACGGCACAACAACGCTATGGCAAAGGTGCGGTACCGAATTGCATCATCTCCAAAACCGATGGCGTGTCTGACATGCTGGAACTGGCCTTGCTGCTGAAAGAGTCAGGCTTGCTGCATCCGGCTGAAGGGCGTGTTGATGTCAACATCATCCCGCTGTTTGAAACCATTGGTGATCTGCAAAATAGTGCCCCCGTCATGGACAGGTTGTTTGGCATACCGGCCTATGCGCGTTTGCTGACCAGTCGCCATAATGCGCAGGAAGTGATGCTCGGTTATTCGGACAGTAACAAGGATGGCGGCTTTTTGACTTCGGGCTGGGAATTGTATAAGGCTGAACTGGATCTGGTGGAAGTATTCGCCAAACATCAGGTGCGTCTGCGCCTGTTCCATGGGCGCGGCGGTTCGGTTGGCCGCGGTGGTGGCCCCAGTTACCAGGCTATCCTGGCGCAGCCTGCCGGTGCCGTGCAGGGGCAAATCCGTCTGACCGAGCAGGGTGAGGTAATCACGGCCAAATATGGCAATCCCGAAGTCGGTCGCCGCAATCTTGAAGTACTGGCTGCGGCCACCATGGAAGCCAGTTTGCTGGCATATACCGAAACGGCACCCAAGCCTGAATTTTTGTCGGCCATGGAAGAATTGTCTGACCATGCCTTCAAGGCTTACCGTAATCTGGTGTATGAAACCGAAGGCTTTGAACAGTATTTCTGGGAATCGACCGTGATTTCCGAGATCGCCGGTCTGAACATCGGTAGCCGACCTGCATCACGTAAAAAATCGACAGCGATAGAAGACTTGCGTGCCATACCCTGGGTATTCAGCTGGTCACAATGCCGTTTGATGTTGCCGGGCTGGTTTGGTTTTGGCAGCGCTGTACAAAGCTATCTGACAGCGCACCCGGATACCGGCATGCAAACCTTGCAGGCCATGTTCAAGGAATGGTCGTTCTTCACGACGGTGTTGTCGAATATGGAAATGGTACTGGCCAAGAGCGATATCGGCATTGCCAGCCGTTATGCACAATTGGTGAAAGATGAATCTTTGCGTAACCGCATCTTCCCGCGCATACAGGCCGAACATGAAGCGACGATCGCGATATTGAAGGCTATCTCCGGTCAGGACGAATTGCTGGCAGCCAATCCATTGCTGGCACGTTCGATACGTAACCGCTTCCCTTACCTGTCACCCTTGAACCATGTGCAGGTGGAATTGCTGGAGCGTTATCGCAACGGAGATGAAGACGAGCGCGTGCGCCGCGGCATACATTTGTCCATCAACGGTATTGCTGCCGGCTTGCGCAATAGCGGTTAGCCTTAGCTTTCCTGAACATGAAAAAACCTCATTTGCAATTGTAAGTGAGGTTTTTTCTTTTGACTGTTCCAGCAACAATCAGAACTAATCAGAACAACAAGCCGCCACCTTTACGGAACAGCGCCATGTCTACAAAACTGGACATGCGATGAGTGCCATCGGATGGCATGACAGTAATGCCGCCCAGATCAATGATGCTCTTTTGTGCGGCCAGTGACTGCACGGCATCGCGTCCTGGTTTGGCCATTTGTATACCCTTGACCAGCGTCTTGGCGACCATGAAGCCTTCAAAAGTCAGTGACGACAAATCTTCATCCCTGAATTTTTTCATCATATTGCTATGGTCCATCTGTATGGGCGATTTCTTGCTCAGGGGATTGGGCACGACCTGGGAAAATACTGTCCACTCCAGCGCGGTAGGTCCGGCTACTTCTGCCAGACGATCCAGATTGATCAGGGACATGCCGGCGACAAAAGTACGTGGTGCATACTTCCTGAATTCTTTCAGGAAAATCCCGGTACCCAGCGTGTCGGAAATGGCAATCACAATGCCCGGGTTGGTTTTGGCCAGCACTGCGGATTCTCTGGCCATATCTGCTGCCGGGCCGCTGATGTGGACGACGCCACTCATCAACATATTGCGTTTGCGCAGTTCGGCAACCACGTATTGGTACATGTCCTGATTCAGCGCAGAATCCTGCACCGCGATGCCTACACTTTTAATACCTAATTTATCGAAATAGGAAAATATGTATTGCATCTCTTGTTCAGGGCTAGGACGCCAGAACAGGACGCGGGAATTGTAATTTTTTACCGAAGCTACCAGCGGCGCAAACAGGGTTTGCCCACTTTGTGCAAATTTTGGTGCAGCCAGTACGGCATCAGTGACTGCCGCGCCTATGCCGCCCAGCAGGTATTCGGCCTTGTCTTTTTCTATCAGCTCAGTCACTGCCTGGGCCGATTGTGCCGGCAGACCCTGATCATCACGCACCAGATATTTGATGCGACGTCCACCTACTCCGCCTGCAACATTGATACTGTCAAAATAAGTCGTGATACCGGCGACATAGTCGCGACCTATACTGCCATTTGGCCCTGATAAGTCGATGGCCTGGCCGATAATGATCACATTGCCCTGAGCCTGGGCTGGCGTGCTAAAAATGCCCGAAAATAAGCAAACGCAAATGATGCATTGCCTGAGGAAAGAAATCATCCTGAATAACCTGTTGTTGATTGCAATGCAACAATTCTGTCATGAGAATGTTACGCCGCAATGACGATGCATCATTTGGTTATATTTAAAGGTGATTTGGTTATGATTTTTTTCCCTGATCCAGAAAAGGCAAGCTTAGCGCGTGGCTGGTTTGGTGGGATAAACCTGGATGGACCGGGAAACAGCATCTGGCTGAATCCCGGCGTGCAAACAAGTCTTGCTAATTCAACGGCGGGACAGGATTCTGGTTTGCAGCAGTGTCAAATGTGACACGCTTGATCTCGCCAACGATGACCAGGTAGCAAAATATAGCGACCGCCGCATTGGCTGCCACAAACACCAGTGCGCCCGCGAATGAGCCTGTGGCCTGAAGAATGTATCCAATCACGATCGGTGTAGTAATACCTGCGACATTACCAAAGGTATTGAACAAGGCGCCACTCAAACCGCCAGCTTCTTTGGGTGAGGTATCTGATACGACAGCCCAGCCAAGCGCGCCTATCCCTTTGCCAAAAAATGCCAGTGACATGATAGCGATCACCAGTTCATCGGTGGTAATGAAATTGCACAGCATCATGCTCGTGGACAACAGCAAGCCTGCGACGATAGGGGTTTTTCTTGATATGGAGAGCGACACACCGGATTTGATCATGCGGTCAGAAATGAAGCCACCCAACATTCCGCCAGCGAAACCGGCAATTGCCGGTATGGCGGCAACGAAGCCCGCTTTGAGGATGGTCATGTGTCTTTCCTTGACGAGGTAGACCGGGAACCAGGTCAAAAAGAAATAGGTCAGGGTATTGATGCAGTATTGACCAATGTACACACCTAACAGCATGCGGTTTGACAGCAATTGTTTGATGATGGAAAACGTATCGATGCGGTTTGCTTGTGGCGACTGGTGAACAGTCTCAAGATCCACCAGGGCACCACCAGCTTTGATGAAGTCCAGTTCTTCAGTGCTGATGCGGGGGTGATTTTTGGGATCATAAATGGTGAACAGCCAAATGAACGCCATCACGATGCCTAATACACCCATGACATAGAACACGCTTTGCCAACCCCAGTTATGCACCACCCATCCCATGAAGGGGGCAAAAATCACAGTGGCAAAGTACTGTGCCGAATTGAAAATTGCTGCCGCCAACCCACGTTCACTGACTGGAAACCAGGCCGAAGTGATACGGCTGTTACCAGGAAAAGAGGGTGCTTCAGCCGCCCCGACCAGTAAGCGTAGAGCAAACAGTAAGGTGATTGCCGCCGCCCCGGAAAGGAAGCCAACGGTTCCCATCATGAGCGTAAAAAACGACCAAAGAAAGATACTGAAAAAGTAAGTTATTTTTGAACCAAAGCGGTCAAGTAGCCAACCGCCGGGTATTTGCGCCAGGACATAAGACCAGGCAAATGCAGAGAAGATATACCCCATCTCTACCGATGACAGACCCAGGGTCTTGCTTAATTCCGGGCCGGCAATGGAAATAGAGGCCCGGTCAGCATAATTAATCGTGGTGACTACGAACAAGATCAGCAAAATACTCCAACGCACACGTGTGGAGCTGCCGGTATTGTTGTTGCCTGATGGTGAGTTCGGTGAGGATGGTGACTTCAATGCAGTCATACGGTTTCCAGTTGCAAAAAATTTATGGCTTGGCATGTACTTGGTGTCGCAAGCCATGCCGGAGCCGAGATACAAAATTGGAAAACTATACATTGTTATATGATGTCGGACAACATTGTTTTTTGATATGGATCTAAGTTTGAAAATTGTCTTTGTTCTTGGTAAAGCAGAATTTTGCTAAGCTGTCGGTTACAAGAGCGTGTTTGAACGCTTTTATGAACTTAATGGAGTGCTGTTTATATGCAGGGACAACTACTTGGTGTCATAGGCTGGTCGGGCAGTGGTAAAACCAGCCTGCTGGAATACCTGGTAAAGGAATTGGCAGCGTCTGGCAAACAGATCAACATCGTCAAGCACAGTCATCACGACATCATCATTGAACCACCCCAGAAAGACAGTGCAAGGCTGCGTTTGGCGGGTGCCGCCGAGGTATTGCTGGCGTCACCCTACCGCTATGTCATCACACGTGAGTTGCGTGAAGAAGCCGAGCCACCACTCAGCGACTTGCTGTTGCGCATGTCGCCAGCCGATCTGACGCTGGTGGAAGGGTATAAGTGGGAAGCCATCCCCAAGCTGGAAGTGCATCGCCCCGCACTTGGCAAGCCGGCCATTTATCCGCACGACGTCTATATTTTGGCGGTGGCGTCCGATATACCCGCGCCGGCCAATCTGCGGGCAGGGCTGGCATGGCTGGATTTGAATCAGTCACAGCAGGTGCTGGACTGGCTGCTTGCTGCGATGCAGAACAACTTGTTGAAAAAAAGCGCAAACAAGCCTAAAGAATTACCTTAAAGCTGCCGTTACTATCGGTAGACAGATAAGGAGAATTGTCATGGATGTGACTGGAATAGCCAATGTGGCAACAACGCTGGCAGATGTGGGTACCAGCCAGGCGGTGAGTATTGCTGTATTAAAAAAAGCAAATGACATTGCTGCCGAAAGTGCAACTGCACTGATCGAAGCAGTACCCGACAATAAATCTGTTGCCAACTTGCCGCCCAATCTGGGTCGCAATATCAACACGACGGCATGAAGCTGATGTAGTCAGGGTGGTATTGGCTGCATTAATTTGTATTCATTGCGGGATGTGTTTGAATCAAGAGGCGCGCCATCGGCGCGCTTTGTTTTTGGTGGATATTTGTTGGATGAGCTGATAGGGCGCAAGCAAGCTTGGCGCTGATCAGCGATAATCTGGGCCAGCATCGATTTCAGGAAAAAGCATGGAGCAAAATTCTTGGGGCTGGTCCGACCGCCTCAGCCTCAGTTATGAACCTATGGACGAGACACACAAAGAATTCGTGGAATTGTGTGCTGCCCTGTCTGAAGATAATCCGGATACCTTCCTGAACCGGCTGGATGCCCTGATCGCGCATTCCATCGACCATTTCGAGCAGGAAAACCGCTGGATGGAAGAAACGGCCTTTCCGCCTGTCGGCTGCCACAGGCAAGAGCATGAGGCCGTGCTGGAAGTCATGCAGGAAGTCAGGCGCCGTGTCGCCTTGGGTGAAACAGACCTGGCGGCCCGCCTGGCAGAAGAGTTGCCACTATGGTTTGAGCATCATGTCGATACCATGGACAATATGCTGGCGCGCTTTATGGCCGCAGGGCAGGCCACGCAGTTACCCGACCAGACGCACCAAACGGACGACCAGGGACAGGCTCAACCTGCCTGAACCCGGATTTCAATATCGCCAAGGCTGACCAATTGACCCGCACGGATCTTGGCAGTCTTGCGCAGTTCTTGCTGGCCATCGACGCTGACATCACCGCTGGCGACGATGATCTTGCCGGCACCGCCGCTTTCGCACAGCCCGACCAGTTTCAGCAACTGGTTCAACTCTACGTATTCGCCTTCCAGGCTAAAACTCAGTTTTTGCATAACAACTCCTACGAATGGTAGAACTCATCCTTATTGATGAAATGAGTTCTAGTAAAAAGGGGCGCAGCTTACACTATTTCTGCGGGCGCGTTATGGCTCGTTGGGCTTTATCTAACCAGATACGCAGTTGCGCCGTCAGGTCAGCCTGACTAAAAGAACAGCTTTCTTCGGTGAACAGGCTGCTGGCTTCCATCCTGCCCAGCAAATTTTCCATCACTTCGGCAAATTGGGCCGGCAAGCTTGTCAGCAAATCTGTTTGCGCACGCCATAGCTGACAAAATTGGCGGATATTGATGCGTTCTTCTGACAAATCCGTGATGCTGGTGCCCAATTGCTGGATGATGTTAAGCATGAAAAAAGTTTTTCTTGAAAAAAAGTAATAAGATAGTACGATATTCTGACTATAGCTTGAATCCAAACAAACCAGTTCAACGTATATTGTGATGCAGGTCCGGTTTTATGAAAATTTTTTCAAAGTTTTTGTAAGTTTGCCGTTTCTGTATCGACTTACAGGCTGTAGTTCTTAATTTTTCCCGCTGTGGGACGTTTTACTTTTTCAGGAGAAGACAATGAATAACAAGGCAATGGTTGCAGTAGCACTGGCTGGTTTGCTTGGCACAAGCGTAGCAATGGCTGCAGAGCCAGTAAAAACAGAAAAATGCTTTGGTATTGCAAAAGCAGGTCAGAATGACTGCGCGACCAAATCCGGCAGTCACTCTTGCGCTGGTCAGGGTAAAAAAGACAATGATCCAGCAGAATGGAAAAAAGTACCAGCGGGTACCTGCGAAAAAATGGGCGGCAAACTGGATGCGCCTAAATCCTGATTACACTTGACGGCTGTTTTTTTGACGGGTTGGAATGATATTGACTGATACCGCCCGTTTACACGCCATGCCCACGCCCACCCTGCAAGGGGTGGGCGTGGGTTTACGTAGCCTGCACTATCGTGATTTTCTGAATGCGCCTGTGGATATTGACTGGCTGGAAGTGCATTCAGAAAATTATTTTGGTGACGGTGGCTATGATCTGCATGTGTTGCAGACATTGCGCCGTGATTATCCGCTCAGCCTGCACGGCGTCGGCATGGGCCTGGGATCAGCCCAGGGGTTTGCCGCAGCACATATGGATAAACTCAAACGCCTGGTCGAACGCACCGAGCCAGACCTGGTATCCGAACATCTATGCTGGGGCGCAATCGCTGGGCATCACCTGAATGATCTTTTGCCTTTGCCCTTGATGCAAAGCGCGCTCGATCTGGTATGCGAGCGTGTTGATCAGCTACAAATGCTGTTGCAGCGCCAGATACTTATAGAGAACGTATCGACCTATGTGCGCTTTGCGCGCGATGATATGTCCGAGGCTGAATTTTTAGCTGCACTGGTCAGCCGCACCGGTTGTGGCGTGCTGCTGGATATCAATAACCTGTATGTGAACCAATCCAATCACGGCGAGAGCGCGCTGGATGCTTTGCATGTCATGGCAGCATTGCCGCCCGGCGCGATCGGTGAAATTCATCTGGCGGGCCATTTGCAGACCGATATATGCCTGGTCGATGATCATGGTAGCCAGGTTGCCAGCCCGGTCTGGGATTTGTATGCGCACGCCTGTCAATTGCTGCCTGCCGATATCCCGGTATTGATAGAGTGGGATACGGCAATCCCTGCCTTGCCAGTATTGCTGGACGAGGCTGCCAAGGCCGGCGAAATCCGGCATCGGTATCATCATTCCATGAAATTTTCAGCATCATGAGTGCTTCTGCACTCGCCCAGATACAGCAGCAATTTGCTGCAGCCTTGTTGCAGCCCGAAGCTGCAACTGATGCCGCTGATGCTGGTGAGCTGTTTGCTGCGCATCCAGCGCAGGATGACCGCCTGGCTTTGTACCGTGGCAACCTGACTGCCATCTGGACCGCCGCCTTACGCAATGCCTATCCGGTATTGCATGCGCTGGTTGGCGAAGACTATTTTGCGCAAATGGCACGCAGCTTCGGGCGCAGCTTTCCTTCTGAATCCGGTGACCTGAATGATTTTGGCGCACGCTTGCCAGCGTTTTTGACGCAGACGCCAGATGCCGCCGATTACCCTTATTTTTCTGATGTGGCTGAGCTGGAATGGCAAATCCATCGCGCTTATTATGCCGCCGATGCAGATAGCATGAGCCTGCCAGCACTGGTGCAATTGGTTGGTGAGACCGGCCAGGATTTACAGCAAGCCAGATTTGAATTGCATCCGGCCTTTGGCCTGCATGCATCAGACTGGGCGACAGTCGCTATCTGGCTGGCGCATCAACCCGGAACACAGACAGGGTTTCCCAACAACATCCGGCACAGCAGTTATGGACTGATCTTGCGCACACAGTGGTCGGTAGAGCTGACAGAAATTCAGCAGCCAGCATACCTGGCCTTGCAGGCACTGCGGGCAGGTGCAAGCTTGTCTGAGGCATTGGAAGCAGCAGTTAATGCCGACTGTGATTTTGATATCAGCAGTAATGTACAAGCCTGGTTTCATGCAGGGTTGTTTACCAAAGTCAGATTTTCTGACGATAGTCTGTAAGGATACGGCTGCTGGTCTGACTAAGTTGCAGGAGTTAAAAAAACTGGAGAATCTCAATGTACATCCTGCAATACGTTCATACTTTAAGCCGCCGTTTTGACCAGAACCTGAATCTCTGGGCCGGCTCTGTTTTATGCCTGGCACTCAGAATTTATGTGGGCTGGCAATTCTTTAAAGCTGGCTTGGTCAAAGTCTCTGACTGGTCCGCCACGCTTTCCCTGTTCCGGGAAGAATACATGGTCCCCGTCATCCCGCCCGAACTCGCCGCCTGGATGGGGGCAGGGGGCGAGCTAGTCTTGCCTGTCCTGCTGGTCGTCGGCATCTTCACCCGCCCCACAGCACTTGCCCTGTTTGCCGTCAACGCCATGGCTGTGATTTCTTACCCTGCCTTATTCATGCTCGAATGTCCCGCCGCCATCAACGCCCATTTTTACTGGGGCATCTTGTTACTGGTACTGGTCAGTTTTGGCTCAGGTAAATTTTCTGTGGATGCTTGGTTGGCTAAACGGGGGGATTGAATTTTCTGGTGGGGTAGGCAAGTATGGATACCGCGCTGAGTTTGTGGGCGTGCCGGTCTGGCGTTGTACAGTGAGAAGCGTCATACGAGATTTTTATGCAGACCAAGGATTTGAGATTTGGATTAAAAACCACGTTTACCAGAATTTCCATCTTGGTTTTGTCGATGTCCATACGCCAGCCCATAGATCAAAATGATCGAGCTTTTCCAAGGCTCTCCTGATATTTTTTTCGCCAATGGCTTCAATGAGCTTCGCCGGAATGGAAATGCCCCAGCTTGTGCTGTCGATAGGAAAAATTTCGCATTCTGATGCGATGTCCCCAAGCGCAGACTCAATATCGCTAGCCACTTTGGCTTTTACAATGACCTGGATACCCATTATCGTTTGAACTCCACCGTACAAAGTGCAGCTAGTGCCTGGATAATTTCATCAATTGCCAAGCTCGATACCGACTGACCCCGGATATCATAAATGATACGACATGATTTCATGTGCGGAGGCAGGTGTGTAGCACCAAAAGCGATGCGTGCCTTGTTGTACTGCACACTTAAATTGATTGCGTCCTGGTTTTCAAGATTGTGGTTGGCAAAGAGCACATATTCGTTTTTTGCATGATTGATAAATTCAGGTGTGAACATACAAATTACCTTGGCCAGGTTAGGGGGACAGATGGTAAAAAAAGTATTTATTTAAATGCAGCCGACTCTAATGGTCATCTTCACTCATGTTTGAAAAGGCGGGCTCTCGCTCCAACAGTTCTTTGAAAAAATGCATACATGCATCGTCCTTCGTCATTTTTGCCCGGCCCAACAATTTTTCTTTTAACGTGTGCTGTTTTTCAAACAGTAATACCCATTCACGCTCTCCATTCTCACCTTCTGATGTACTTGTACTCCCCAGCAAGTAGGCTCTCCCTTTCCAGTCAACGTACGAATACCATCCCCAATCTTCTGCACCGGGTTCGCTGACTTCGACACCTGGCATAGCTTGTTCGCGCAACCATATAAGCAAGGATTCGCCATGAATCGGATTGATCGGATTTGGACGTTCCAACGTAACATCGAATTTGTTTGTGTTGAAGCGAATGGAGATCATTTTTGTGTCTAGTCAGGGCCAAGTTGTTTAGTGTTACAAGGGCAATGATATTGTAGCGGTCATTTTTTTTGAAATTTCATTCGACACTGTAGCAACCAGGGTTTCGGATGACTTTCTGAAAAATAGCAGGCTTGTGCTTAATGATGGCCTTGACGAAAGACTCACCAAAAATGCAAATGCTGTATTCCCAAGGATGTCCGAAAGTGCCGACGCTCATATCTTTTGAAAGCAAGATAGCATAGTCGCCATCTGGAAAACCCGGCATCCAGGAATCATTATTTTCATTAATTGTGATGGCATAGCATGTGTGCTGCCAATCAAGATAATAGACTTCTTTTGACGCATATCCACAGTCGAGAAAGGCTTGGAAAAGAGCATTTTCAAGTTCGTCGAGCAATGCGTCGTCGTAGTCATGTGCCAGCAAAAATGTAATTGAGTCTTTAGGTTCAGTTATCGCTGGAAACGGGCCCTTAACTGAAGGACGAAAAGAGAATGTTTTATCGAAATTATCCCAAACTTTGGCATACTCGTCATCGTCAAGTGCTCGCATATTTATAGTGTTTACTTGATTGAAAAAAACTGAACGGGTATGTAGATACGGCTACATACATATGGGGGATTGTGCTAGCTTTGCTTAAACATTCGTATGCCGTGCCTCGAAGTAATAACTGCCATCCACACTTTGCTAATTCTTCATCGTGGCATTTTCGACGATTTCTAGCCGGGCAATACCCAGAGCACAACGATGAATCCTGACATGCAAGCCTTCTCTCATTAGCCCGCCTTGATCTACAGTTGTGTTGTAGCCAGCGGTGATAATGTGGGATGAGTACGAGAAATGCGTATCTCCGACATCAAATGATTCTTCGTTTTTACCCCTTTCTTTTACGCCGGCAGTTCGCGGGGACGAATGGAAAAATGAAGGTAGAGATAATAAAGTCCTGTTGCGACTGCGATGAGCCCAGTGGCCGGAAACAGATAGGATTTATATCCCGCTTGTGTCACGTTAAAAATGACGATTGAATTCATTGTGATCCTGAAGTTGCGATTAATTTTTCCGTGCAATGTTTCATTGTATCAATACCTGTGCCAGCGGGTTAGTGTGCCCAGATACAATTCTGAAAAACCTAATGCCTTCGCAAGCTTTCTATGCTGCAACGCAAAAAATAAAATGCGTTCTTAAAATGAACTTTTATAGGCTCATGGCAGTCAGCATTCCTTCGTGTTTGTAAAGACAAACTCAACCATGATTCATTTCCGTGATGGTCCTGAGGGGGCATCGCATTTGATGAAATGAGTGAAATGATCTCTTGTTTTTCTCTCAACAGACATTAAAATTACGCCTTGTGTTGTATTTGGTACGCGTAGGCAGTTTTTGCACCAAATTCAATCAGAATTTTAAGAGTGTTTACTCTAGATATGAAATTTTCGCTATTCAGCAAATTGCGTAAATGACATACTACTCACTGAGTTTTAGAACGCTCGTTCCATTTTATTTTTGAACGTCGGTGGTTCTACTGACTTGTAAAAAAAATACTTAACAGGAGACAATAATGCGTCAAATCCATATAGCGCTGGGTCTGCTTTCGGCTGCCGTTCTTTCGGCTTGCGGTGGCGGTGGTAGTGCTGGTCCAACAATCGATACAACACCTGCGCGTGGTACGCTGGTTGCCAATCCCCCTGTCCTGGTGCCTATTCCTCAGGCGAGTGGCCCAGCATTGACCAAGCTTGATCCAGTGGTCTTCAAGGCTTCGCTGGATGCGGCAAAACCTGGTCTGACCCAGATCACCGGCGCACCGAAGTGCGAAATCAGTACTTACTATATGAAGTACACCACGGTTGGCGGCGCCAACGAAGCGACTGATGCGACTGGCGCCATCATGGTGCCGTCCGGCACGGATGCTGCCTGTACCGGCCCACGTCCAGTGTTGCTGTATGCGCATGGCACGACAGTAGAAAAGTCCTTCAATATGGCTAATCTGCGTGATAACTCGGAAGCTATCCTGCTGGCAGCCATGTATGCCGCGCAAGGCTTCATCGTGGTTGCGCCTAACTATGCCGGTTACGATACATCGGCATTGAGCTACCATCCTTACCTGAATGCCGAACAGCAAGCCAACGATATGGTGGATTCCCTGCGTGCTGCACGCAAGGCATTCGGTACTATCGGTGCGCAGGATTCTGGCAAGCTGGTCATCAGCGGCTATTCTCAAGGTGGCCACGTGGCGATGGCAACGCAGCGCGCGATGCAGACTACCTATGCGTCTGAATTCAAAGTAACTGCCCTGGCAGGTATGTCCGGCCCTTACGCCATGTCCCTGTTGGGTGACGCAACGTTTGCCGGTAGCCCGAATGCGGGTGGTACGGTGTTCATTCCTTTGATCACGACCAGTTGGCAAAAATCCTATGGCGGTTTGTATACCAACCCGAATGAAGTCTTCGAAGACAAATACGCAACCGGCATCGAAACTTTGTTGCCAGGCGCGCTGACCTTCAATGACCTGTTCACGACAGGCAAGTTGCCAGCGTATGCGATGTTTGCCAAGGATTCTTTGCCAGGCCCATCATCTGCTGCCTTTGCTGTGTTCTTCGGTGACGGTAACCTGGTGAAAACCAGCTATCGCAACACCTATCTGGCTGATGCGCAGAAAAATCCTTGCAACGTCAATCCTGCAGATCCTTTGAACTGTACGCCTGCCAATCCTTTCCGTAAGGCTGGTGTGAAGAATGACTTGCGTAACTATGTGCCTACCGTACCTGTCATGTTGTGTGGTGGTAACGGTGATCCTACCGTGTTCTTTGCCAGCACCCAGGCAACGGCAGGTTACTTCCAGGCCAAAGGTTTGCCAGCAGCAGCCTTGACAGTGTTGGACGTGGATTCGGCTCCAACCAGCGCAGCAGATCCGTTTGCTGCTGCCAAGGTCGGTTTTGGTCAAAGCAAAACGGCAGCCATCAATGCAGCCATTGCCGCCAAGCAGGACCCGGCCTCAGCGGTCGCCGCTGCTTACCATGGCACGTTGGTTCCACCGTTCTGCAACGCTGCAGCACGCGCCTTCTTCCAGCAAGTTTTGGCTAAATAAGAGGAGACGCCATCATGAAAAAAATACAAATCGCTATCGCCGTTGCGCTGGGCCTGGCTTCGGTCTCCGCCATGGCGTATGACAATACTGTCCGTGCCGGTATCATCAATGTGCAGGTGCATTCCGAATCTCCGGATTTCACCAGCAATGGCCCTGCTTTCCTGACGCCACAACCGGCAGGTCTGATTGTTAATAATGCAACCACAGTGGCGTTGGGCTATTCCCGCAGACTCACCGATCATTTCGATTTCGATTTTGTTGCAGGTATTCCACCTGAGCATGAAGTGGTCGGTCGTGGCACTTTGGCACCGTATGGTGTTATTTCCAAAGTCAAGCAGCGTGCGCCTACGTTTTTTATCAATTACAATTTTGGAGCGCCGACTGATACTTTGCGTCCTTTTGTTGGCCTTGGTTTGAACTACACGCAGTTCTTCGACGCGAAATCAACTGCAGTAGGTAATATTGCTACTGGTGGACCAACCAAGATTGATTTGAAGGATTCGATTGGTCTGGCGGGTCAGGTGGGTGCCAAATACCAATTCAATGACCGCTGGTCTGTAACGGCTACCATCGCGGCTGCTAAAGTCAAATCAGATATGACAGCGACGACAGGCAGTATTGAACGCAAAACAACAATCGACTTCCGTCCTGTCGTATATTGTGTGGCGCTAGGTTACAGCTTCTGATAACTTCAGTTGCATAGATTGATGAAAAGGGGCCCAGTTGATGCTGGAGCCCCTTTTTTTTAGAAATTTCCGTACCGGACAAGTTCGCTGTTAGCGAAAGTGGCACATGAATGTCACCAGTCCGTTTGTATTACCTGCACCTCACGCTGCTAATGCGTCATTGTATTTGTGAATTGAGGTCTGGGACTTTTTGGTGAACAATCCAGCACATTATTCTGAAATGATATATGATGATCGTCATGCAGAATAAATCGACAAAGTTAAAAGGCGGCAGCCGCAAAGAAATTACGCACGAACGTATTGTTGAAGTTGCAGCGCGTGCCATACGGCGTAGTGGTTATGCTGGCACCGGTGTCGCCGACATCATGAAGGAAGCCGGGTTGACGCACGGTGGCTTCTACAGCCATTTCGCTTCCCGCGAAGCGTTGTTGGCCGAGGCTGCGGATCGCGCTGGTGCCGAAGCGGTGGCTGTTTCGGCGCAGATTGCCGCTGCCGTACCGCCAGAGCAAGCCTTGCAGGCGCTGGTACAAGCGTACTTGTCGAAGGAACATGTCGATAGTATAGAGAATGGTTGTCCAGTAAGTGCTCTCGGCTCGGAGATGCCCCGGCAGGCGCCAGAGGTGCGGCGTGCAGCTACCCGTCGTATCAAGGAAATGATTGATGTCGTCGCACGTCAGTTGCCAGATTGGGGGCAACCAGGTGCGCATGAGCAGGCACTGATGGTGGTCGCCACCATGGTTGGCACGCTGCTGTTGGCGCGGGCGGTTGACGATGCCAGGTTATCAGAAAGTTTTCTCGACGCTGCGCGGGAAAAACTGGTTCCCGTAAATAGTTGATGTCGGTGGATGTTCGCCGGGTTTTGTTTGTTTTAAAATATGATGATCGTCATATTTTGTTGTAGAAATTAACGTATTACCACCCCCTTAAATACATAGTCCATACAGATTGGAGAACATAATGAACAACAAAGTAGCATTGGTTACCGGCGCTTCGCAGGGTATAGGTGAAGCGACTGCCAAACGACTGGCGAAAGCAGGTTACACCGTGTACGGTACCAGTCGGCGGGGTGCTTCAACTGGTGATCGGTCATTCAACATGTTGCAACTGGATGTGACCAGCGATGAATCGGTAACGGCAGCAGTCAATGAGGTGATACGCTTGAGTGGGCGGATTGATCTGCTGGTCAATAACGCTGGCATAGGCATCGCCCCTGCTGGCGCAGAAGAGGTCTCGATTTCACAAGCCCAGGCGATTTTTGACACGAATTTTTTTGGACTCTTGCGCGTGACACAGGCAGTTGTGCCGTATATGCGACATCAAGGGGCGGGACGCATCGTCAACATTGGCTCGGTACTCGGGTTTTTGCCCATGCCCTACGGTGCCCTGTACTCGGCGACCAAGCACGCGGTTGAAGGGTATTCGGAATCCCTTGACCATGAGCTGCGTACCAGGGGTATCCGTGTCAGTGTGGTCGAACCTGCTTACACCAAGACCCCGTTCGACGCGAATATGCTGGAAGCAGACACAAAGCTGGATGAATACCGTGAAGTCCGTGCGGTAGTGAATAAAAGGGTGAAAGAAGTGATGGCGACAGCAGAAGGGCCTGAAGTCGTGGCCGAGGTTGTGCTGAAGGCCGCAACCGCGCATCATCCCAAGTTACGTTACACCGCCGGTAGCCTGGCGAATCGCTTACGCTTGCTGCGCACCTATGCACCTGCGGGTCTGATGGATGCCGGGATACGTAAAGACCTGCGACTTGAAGCCTAGACTATATTTGTACTGCGCGTTCAAAGACAGCAGATGACGCAAACCGGAAATGAAATACCAAGCCTGCGGCAACCATACCTGGTGAGCAGATTTTTGCCGGCAAGCTATCACCCCGTTTTAACTAGAATGGAGTCAAAAATGGAGTCAAAATCATGATGAAAGCTTTTATTATCGATAGTTATGGAAAAAAAGCGGATGGCCGGATTGGCCCTATGCCAGTCCCGGAGATCAGGCCGAATGAAGTCTTGGTCCAGGTCCACGCTGCTGGCGTCAACCTGCTGGATTCCAAGATCAGGAATGGAGAGTTCAAGCTTATCCTGCCTTATCACTTGCCGCTGATTCTGGGTCATGATGTGGCCGGGGTGGTGGTAAAAGTAGGGCCTCAGGTACGACAATTCAAGCTTGGCGACGAAGTCTATGCGCGGCCAGATGACTTTCGCATTGGTGCTTTCGCAGAATTGATTGCCATCAAAGAAGACTCGCTGGCGATGAAACCGAAATCGTTGACGATGGAAGAAGCTGCCTCTATTCCGCTGGTAGGTTTGACGGTGTGGCAAGCGCTGATAGAGCTGGCCAATTTGAAGAAAGGGCAAAAGGTATTCATCCAGGCTGGTTCTGGTGGTGTCGGCACATTTGCGATTCAGTTAGCGAAGCATATGGGGGCAATCGTGGCTACCACCACCAGTACCGCAAATATTGAGCTGGTGAAGAGCCTGGGTGCAGATATCGTTATCGATTACAAGAAAGACGATTTCGAAAAAATCTTGCAAGACTACGATGTGGTTTTAAATAGCCAGGATGGAAAGACGCTCGAAAAGTCATTGCAAATACTTAAACCTGGTGGAAAACTCATTTCAATTTCTGGTCCCCCGGATGTTGATTTCGCAAAAAAAATCGGCGCTCCTTGGTTTGTGCAATTCATCATGCGCCTGCTGAGTTTTGGTGTCAGGAGAAAAGCCATGCGTCGACACATAGACTATTCTTTTCTGTTCATGCGAGCGCACGGAAGACAATTGCGCGAGATCACTACGCTTATCGATGCCGGGGCCATACGCCCGGTGGTAGACAAGATATTTCCATTCGAAGCAACTGGCGAAGCCATGGCCTATGTCGAAAAAGGACGGGCCAAAGGCAAGGTCGTTGTCAAGATTCTATAGGCGAAACCCAGCCTGTTTGGCTTCTTGATATGCGGGTAGATTTTGGCAGTAAAGGCAGGTGCCAGCCCGTGACAACCAAGTTTAACTGGCAACCTGGTTACGCCCAGCCGCCTTGGCACGGTAAAGTGCCACGTCGGCGGTACTGATGAGGGCATTGCTGTCCTGACCAGGGGTCAGTGTCGCCACCCCAAAAGAGCCGGTAATATGCGGCAGGATTTTTTGCCGGTCGCTAAAGATTTTGGTTTTGCCGAGGCGATTGCATAGTCGCTGGGCCACACCCATGGCCGCCTTATGGCTGGCACCCGGCAAGATCACAATCATTTCTTCGCCGCCGTAGCGGGCAGCAAAGTCACTGGGGCGCAGGCCCGCATTCAAGACTTTGGCGGCGGTCTGCAAGGCGTCGTCGCCCAGCAGGTGACCATAGTCGTCATTGAAGCGTTTGAAGTGATCCAGATCCACCATGATGATGCTGAGTGGCGCACCGGCAGCGTGGGCATATTCGATCATGCCCGGCAGTTGTGCGTTCAGCCAGGCGCGATTATGCAGGCCGGTAAGGCCATCGACCATGGAAAGCTGGCGATAAAATTCGCCTACTTTCTGACGGTTGCGTATCTGTGCATTGGCCGCCCGGATGCGGAAGGACAATAACTGCAACAGGTTGCGCGCAACACCGTTTGATTCATCGATGAGTTTCCACAGGGTTTCAGCTTCAATCAGCAATAATTCGCTGTCGCTGATGGCAGAGATAGTGGCGGAATGGATTTCTTCATCCAGCACCGATATCTCGCCCACGCATTCACCCGGCAGGTATTGAGTAATCGTGTTTTCCAGGTGATTGCTTTTTTCTGTCAGGCGGCTGACGCCGAGTGCGCCTTTCAGGACGATGAATAGTCTGGCACCTGAACTATTGGCATCGAGCACGATCTGGCCGGTGCGGGCCTTGACGACCTGGCAGTCCTTGACGATGTCGGCGATCAGTTTTCGGTTTTCTTCGTTAATGTCACGAAACAGGTGGATATCTTCTATGCGATAGTCCGTTGATCTGAAAAGCATCAAGTGTTCCAAAATTGTTTTATCCAGATACATGGGCCAAAAAGAAAAAGTCAGAGTACGATCTGATCCAAAGCATCGAAACGCATTTCAGTTTCACGAAATATGCTTATATAGTCAGCTTCACTAAGCCCTAGCGTATCCCAAGCGGCCTGTGACAGCAAGGGGAGTATGTCGTTTTCTTCCGCGGACAAGTCGAGCGCATGCACAATGGCATCGGCAACGTGCACCACCGATGCCAGCGCGTGCAGGTTTTCCTGTTCCGGATCGTGGTGGCCGCGTATGGCATCACTGACAGCTTCCGAAAAACGCCACTGATGCGCCAGTGCCAGGCCGGCAGCGACATGATCTATGTGCATGGTGTGTCGTTCTGCTTCGAGCAGGTAGCAATCATGTGCTGCCTTATAATGAAGTACCTGATTGTAATTGTCAGGATAACCGGTGACCAGCACCAGTTTGCCTATGTCGTGCAGCAAGCCAGCGGTAAACGCAAAATCATGCTTCATGTGCAATGCCCGTGAAATCAGCTCTGCACAGATGGCCGTCCCTATACTGTGGCGCCAGAAAGCACGAAAATCAAAGGCCGGACAATTAGCGGTCGGGAACTTGTCACTTAATATGGTCATTCGTATCAAGTTCTTAACATTTTTAACGCCCAGCATGGCTGTTGCCTGCTGCAGGGTGACCACTTTGGAATTATTCCCAAAATAGGATGAGTTGGCCATTCGCAGCAGCTTGGCGGTGACGGAATGGTCCATGGCCACTTTTTCAGTGATCATGTCCATGCTGCTGTCTTCATCTTCCAGGTTTTGCAGCATTTCCATGGCAACTGCCGGCAGGGTAGGCAAGTCCTTGATGTGTTTGACCACATCTTCCAGATGTACCTGATACTCGCTCGTGTCATTCATTGATAGTCACCATGGCGGTAATGGAAGACATAGGCTTTCAACAGGCTGGCTGGCCCATTGTCGGGGGCGTGGCGGAATAGTCGTTCCAGGCGTGCCAGCCTGATTTCGCGTTCCTGGGTTTCTTCCTGCTCTGAAACCGGGGCAGCAACGATGGATAGCTGATGTATGGCGTGGTGAGCGATGGAATGCAGCATATGATCCGTCAGCGTCACGCCGGCCGGCAGCAATACATGCCCTACCTTGTCGAGCAAGTCATCCGCCAGCACGGCACCGGCGGTGACTTTGGAAAGCGCTACATAATGTGTACGTTTATTCATATTAGCTGCCTATGTCAGTAAGATTCCAGCCAGGCTTACAGTGTAAGTAGTTGCAGTGTAATAAAAAATTGCGTATTTGAAAGTTTCTTTTTGAATAAAATGTCATGCTGTAACAGCAGGCCTGCGAATACGCACCTGTCACTCACCTATCACTCACTTATTATTGTATATACTACACCCGGCCTCGATACTGCGTCAGGCAACAGTCAGGCAATGCAATCAGCGGTCTGATTGATTTCGCAAGACCTGCCTGGCTATACTCCTTGGGGTAAACTCCTTTGTATATCCCTTGTATAAAACGCGGGCCAGATTTTATTGACAGGAAAAATTATCAAAAAATTCATCAAAAGACGTCCCAGGTTGTTGATTACCCTTGGTTTAGGTACCGTGGCAGCGCTGGTCCTGCCGACGACGACACCATTGGTGACGCGGGCACTATGTGGTTGGAATGTAGGTGTCTGGCTCTATCTGATCTCGATGGCCTGGCTGATGATGCGTGCTGATAAACACGCGGTCCGCAAGATGGCGCAGCAGGAAGATGAAGGTGCGGTGGGGGTGCTGGTGATCTTGTCACTGTCAGCGACCATCAGCCTGCTGGCCATTATTCACGAATTGTCTGGCATGTCAGGCCTCAGCAGTGAAGTCCGGATACTGAAATACCTGTTTGCCGTCTCAACCGTGCTTGGTTCCTGGGTTTTGCTGGGAATCGTCTTTTGTTTTCACTATGCACTGCTGTTTTACAATTCGCCCGAAGAAAAACGTGCCTTGCATTTCCCGGATGATGTGGAGATGCCGGATTTTTGGGATTTCCTGTATTTTTCTTTCACCATCGCCGTGGCTGCACAAACCTCAGATGTGTGCGTCATGAACCGCCAGACGCGCAAGACAGTGCTTGCGCAGTCTGTGCTGAGTTTTTTCTTTAATGTTGCCGTGGTGGGCTTTTCCATCAATATCGCGGCTGCCCTGGTTGGTAACTAAGAACCTGTTTCTAAGGCGTCAACTACCGCCAGTGGTGATGGTCGCGTCTTTCATCACGCCAATCCCGCTCATGGCGTCTTTCCTGGTACCAGCCGTGCCTGTCGCGCCATGGGCGGCCATAAGTCTGTTCCACATACACATGCTCGACATAGGGTGTGGATGAGCGCAATACGATAGGTACCCCGCCCAGTCGCATGTCTGCATTTACAAAGTAGGGTAAGCGGCTGCCGGTTTCCCAGCGACGACCATTCGCCCAATACCAGGTGCGATGATCAGGCGCGTAATACACCTGGTGTGAAGGGTAGTAAATATAGTTGTAATTGCGCACTGCATGATGTGGTGACGGATAGTTGCGCCAGCCACGGTCAACATCATGTGCTGCGGCCACGCCTGTGCCGACAGCGTACAGAACTGTTGCGGACAACAGGCATTTCACGAGTAAGCTGGTTTTCATGACCCCACCTCTGATTTGTTGCGATGTCCATATAACGCAGGCCAGTACCGCCAGGACTACTTGAATTTGTATATCAGGTGGAAAAACTGCAACAGGATGTTTCAGGTATGTCTGCCGTCTATGGCCGCAAATGAAATTTTCATACTACGGTACCAGCTTTTCATGATAAAAAGCTTGCACTCCTACATCAAATGCACATCAAACACACAAGTCATGTTACTTAACTATATCTGGACCGGCTTTTTCTTGATCGGCTTTATTGCTGCCCTGGTGCAGTGGTTGGTGTTGGGGGATGTAGAGGTATTCAAGCGCATCATGGATGGGACCTTTGATTCGGCACGCATCGGTGTCATGGACATTGCCTTGCCGCTGGCAGGTGTCATGACGCTGTGGCTGGGTATCATGAATATTGGTGAAAAAGCCGGTGCCATCGACTTTATTGCGAAACTGATTGCTCCATTTTTTGCCCGCATTTTTCCGGGTGTGCCAAAAAATCATCCGGCCAATGGCCACATGGTGATGAATTTTTCCGCCAATCTGCTGGGACTGGACAATGCTGCCACACCGTTTGGCCTGAAGGCGATGGAAAGTCTGCAGAGCTTGAACCCCGACAAGGAAGAAGCCACCGATGCCCAGATCATGTTCCTGGTTTTGCACACGTCCGGGCTGACGCTGATACCACTGGCCATCATTGCGCAACGTGCGGTGCTGGGCGCGAAAGATCCTTCAGATATTTTCATCCCCTGCATGATCGCCACCTATGTAGCCACGGTGGTGGGCCTGGTGGCTGTGGCCATCAGACAGCGCATCAATCTGTTTGATAGGGTGATCATCGCCTGGCTGGGTGGCCTGAGCAGTTTTATCGTTGCCATGGTCTGGTATCTGAGCCAGCATATGACGCGGGCAGAGATTGAAGTGTTTTCCAAGGTCAGCAGCAATCTTTTACTGTTCACCATCATCGTCAGCTTCATTGTGGGGGCGATGCGCAAAAAGGTGAATGTGTATGAAGCCTTTATCGAAGGGGCCAAGGGTGGCATACAAACCTCGCTGACGATTATCCCGTATCTGGTGGGCATGCTGGTGGCGATTGGCGTCCTGCGCAATTCGGGGATACTGGGTTTTGTGGTGTCGGGCTTTAACTGGCTATTTACGCAGATGGGGGTGAATACGGATTTTACCGCTGCCTTGCCGACGGCATTAATGAAACCGCTGAGTGGCAGTGGCTCACGCGCGATGATGGTGGATGCCATGAAGACCTACGGTGTGGATTCATTCGTCGGTCGTCTGGCCTGTATCTTCCAGGGTTCGGCCGATACCACGTTTTATATCGTCGCGCTGTACTTTGGTTCAGTCGGCATACG
Organism: Undibacterium sp. Di26W; assembly: GCF_049340265.1. Lineage (NCBI taxonomy): Bacteria > Pseudomonadati > Pseudomonadota > Betaproteobacteria > Burkholderiales > Oxalobacteraceae > Undibacterium > Undibacterium sp. Di26W. The sequence goes on along the minus strand of NZ_JBMPOR010000023.1, from coordinate 88,362 downwards.
CAAGACACGGTATGCCATCTCCATGGGTTTGCTGGCCGACTTGGCAGGTGTCGTGGCAGCCATATTTGTGGCCTACCTGTTCTTCCATTGATACAAGCTTGATTGGAAACGGCATGCATCCGTTGCATGCCGTTTTCAGTTCAAGGCCTGGTATTCAGGCGCAATACCGGATATACCTGATAACGCTGGTCCCAAGACGAATGGCGTTGGGCAAAAAATTCCAGGCGGGCAGAAGGGCTTTTGGCAAATTCTGGCTCGTCGGCAATTTTCTTTTCAAAGGCAGCTTTCAGTTGCGCATCGCTGGCAAGTTGCTGGCGGGCGACATCTTCTGCCACATAGGCTTCCATATATTCTTTTCGTTCAAACGCACCGTTAAACCAGCCCCAGTTGACCAGGGCATCTGGCGCTGATGGCTCGAACAGGGCAGCCACCAGACGGGCTTTTGCCTGTGCGATGGGAACGAACAGGGCACCCTTGCGCAGGGTTTGCGTCTTGCTTTCCCACTGGCCTTGCAGTTTCAAGGCCTGATGTCCTTCAAACGACTGGGCCTGCAAATTCACTTTACTTGCCTTGAACTGTTCGGTGTCAACATTGCTCAGTTCTTTTTGCATGATGCTGTACTGTATGCCGTGCTGCTGCAGTTTTTCCTTTACGGCTTTGCTGTAGGCGACGGGTATCAGGTAGCCAGCCTTGGGCAGCGTGACCACGGTATCGGGCAGAATTTCATCACGCAATTTGACATTCCATACCTGCGGTTTGTTTTCATCGTAACGTGTCATCAAGGCACCTGACACATCCGACATGTTACGGGTGTACGCATAACCGCGGAAGGCGATATCCTTGCTCTTGTCGCTGGTTTTATAAGTCACAGCCAATGCTAGCCCCGCCATTTGTGCGGCGCGCTGATCTGCTGCCTGGGCAGTTTTCAGCCATGCATCGCCATGCTGTGCGACTTGCTCCAGCACTGAAATAATGGTGTTGTGGGTAATGCGCACGCGGGTAGGGTAATCTTTCCATGAATGGGTTTCCACCAGCATGCCAAAGCGGTTGCGCAAGGGCAGGTAGCCATTCGAAAAACGCGGCGGCGGCACATTGTCGACAAAGCCTGACATGGGGTCATCTTCGTGCGCAAACGTCATGTAGAACGATAGCGGCAAAGAACCTTGTTTTGCCAGGTCAGCGATGACATTGTCGCGCAAGACTTGGCCGGCCTTGCGCATCTCTTCATCACCGGAATTGACAGGTTCCACCTGGATGGAAATATCATGTTCAAACTTGGCACCGTCGGTCACATGCAAATCGATGACAGCCAGTGGGTTCCAGGTATTGAAAAGTGCCAGCATGGCCTGCATTTCAGCAGAATCGGCTTTCACGTAATCGCGATTCAGATTAAAATTTTGCGCCGTCGTGCGCCAGCCCATTTCTTCCGGGCCGCGTTGATTGGGGCGATTCCATGCGCCGAAACGTTCGTGTCCATCGATATTGAAGACCGGCACAAACAACAGTATCTGGTGATTCAGCGCATTCGGTGCAGCCTTGTTGTCCAGCACTTCACGCAGGGCCAGGAAACCGGCATCCTTGCCATCAATTTCACCGGCATGAATGCCGCCCTGTATCAGGGTGACAGGGAGGTTTCTCTTGGTCGCTTCGCCAGCCTGGAAGACACCGGTGCGCGTCGCCAGCAAGGCCAGCATGGGGCGGCCTTCTGGCGTCCGTCCAAATTCCAGGCAGCGTACTTCCCTGGGATAGTTTTTCTGAAACGCCAGGCACAGCTTTTCCACTTCTTCGTAACGGCCGGTTTTCAGGAAGCCGGATTGTTCTGCCACCGTGGTCAGTGGATCGTTGCCTGCAAAGGCAGGTGACAGGGGCAGGGTGCTGGCAAGCAGCCCGGCCAAACCAGAATACACAGAGGTCTTGATGAACGCAGGTAATGATTTCATGATGGAAGTTAAATGAGTTTGTTCAGGCAGCCGTAATGCGTTGCTGCCACCAGATGGCTTTGTCTTTCAATTGGCTTGCATCCTGGGTCAGCAACTGGCGTTCTGCCATCAGGCAGCGGCCATTGACCCACACGTGACTCACCTGCTCACGGCCAGCCGCATAGACGATTTGTGATACGGGGTCAAACAGGGGTAGGGTTTCTATAGCCGACAGGTCAATTGCAATAACATCGGCCAGCTTGCCGGCAACCAGGCTGCCGATCTGCTTATCCTTACCTAAAGCCCTGGCACCGGCCAGGGTAGCCATTTCCAGTGCTTTGCCGGCATTCAGTGCGGTTGGGTTGCTGGACACGGCTTTTGCCAGCAAGGCAGCCATGCGCAAATCACCCAGCAGATCCAGTTTGTTATTGCTGGCAGCACCATCCGTACCTATACCCACATTCACACCTGCTGTTTGCATGGCGTGGATGGGGGCAAAGCCGGAAGCCAGTTTCAGGTTACTGGCGGGGTTATGCGCTATATGCACACCCTGTTGGGCCAGCAATTGAATTTCATCTTCATTCGCATGCACCATGTGGGCCGCAATCAGGCGTGGTGACAGCAAGCCCAGTTGATGCAGACGTTGCAGGGGGCGCATGCCGTGGTCGCGCAGGCTGTCATTGATTTCATCCATGCTTTCATGAATGTGGCAATGTATGCCCATGTCATGCTTGTCTGCCAGGGCGATAATTTTCTTGAAGGTGATATCTGACACCGTATAGGGTGCATGCGGTGCCAGCCGGAATTCAACCCCACTCTGCCCCTGGAAAGCTTGCTGCGCTGCCATGGCTTTGTCCAGATAGGCATCGGCATCGGCGGCGTAAGCAGTTGGAAATTCCAGTACGCTGCAACCCACTACGGTACGCATGCCGGAATGCAGGCCCGCACGTGCTACCGCTTCATGGTGGAAATACATGTCATTGATGGTGGTGGTACCGCCGCGCAGCATCTCGGCCATGGCATACACGCTGCCATCGAAGACAAATTCTTCTGATACGTGCTTTTTTTCTGCTGGCCAGATATGCTCATTCAGCCAGTCCATCAGGCTCAGGTCATCCGCCAGGCCACGCAACAGGCTCATGGCGGAATGGCCATGCAGATTGACCATGCCCGGCATGAGCGCGTGATTCTGCAGTTCCACATGCTGGGCATCGGGGTATTGTTGCCGTGCGTCTGTGCTGCTGAGTACGGCCAGAATTTTTTCATCCTGCATCACCAGCGCATGATTTTGCAGGACAGTGGCAGCCGGTTCTATAGGGATCAGGTATTTGGGGTGTAGGCAAGTCTTCATTTTTTACTCCGCGTTGATCATGCATTATAACTAGTTCATCAACAGGCGTGATTGGATGGCCTTATAGTAAAGTCAGGTGTCATCTGCATGCATGGCAGGCATCAAGGGAAAATGCCATAATAGAGTGGAGCCCAGGCAGTGCACAGGCAATGCAGGCAGTGCTGTTGTGCAGATTTACTGCTGTGGAGAGACGTACACGCAATGATCGGAGATGATATGGATTACCTTATTCCCCCTCAGCCCCAGGCGGCTGTTCCGGTGGCTGGCAGCACGGGGCTGTTTCCTGTACACAGAATTTACTGTGTTGGCCGCAATTATGTAGAGCATGCAAAAGAAATGGGCGGAACCGGTCGTGAGGCACCGTTTTTCTTCATGAAACCGGCTGACGCGGTGTTGCCTGTTGCCCCTGGCAAGGTGGGAGAAATGCCTTATCCTTCCATGACCAGTAACCTGCATCATGAGGTCGAACTGGTGCTGGCCATAGGCAAGGGCGGCAAGGATATTCGTGAAGAAGATGCCCTCAGTCATATCTGGGGATATGCAGTCGGCCTGGACATGACACGCCGTGATCTGCAGGCCGAGGCCAAAGAACAGGGGCGGCCGTGGTGTACATCCAAAGGGTTTGATTTTTCTGCGCCTATCGGTGCCATCCATGCAGCCGATACGGTGTCCGGCATGGAACAGGCCAGCATACGGCTGGACGTGAATGGCAAGACCCGCCAGGACAGTGATACCGGCAAGCTGATCTGGAAGCTGTCTGAAATCATCGCCAGTCTGTCGCAGTTGTATACCTTGCAGCCCGGCGACCTGATTTATACCGGCACGCCCGCAGGCGTTGCAGCCGTGCAGCGGGGCGACTTGCTTGAGGCCAGTATTGCCGGGCTGAGTAATTTGAAAGTCAAACTGGTTTAAGTGGCGGATATATGATGACACTCTATGGGTATTTTCGCAGTTCGGCATCGTATCGGGTAAGAATTGCTTTGAACCTGAAAGGGCTGGACTATGAACAGGTGGCAGTGCATCTGGTGAAAAACGGGGGCGAGCAATTTGCCCCTGCTTATCGCGCACTTAATCCTGACGCATTGGTACCTGTTTTGCAGGATGAGTATGAAGGTCATGCCGTGACGCTGACGCAGTCCATGGCCATGATTGAATACCTGGATGAAGTCTATCCACAGCCTGCGCTGTTGCCACCCGCCGCAGTGGCACGTGCACATGTGCGTGCACTGGCGCTGGCAATTGCCTGTGAAATCCATCCGGTGAACAATTTACGGATATTGCGCTATTTGACTGGGACTTTAGAGGTCAGCGATGATCAAAAAAATGCCTGGTATCGCCATTGGTGCGAGGAAGGCCTGAAAGTGCTGGAACAAAAACTGGCGATGGACACGCGCACCGGGCGTTTTTGTTTTGGTGATGAGCCTGGCATGGCCGACTGTTTCCTGGTGCCACAGATTGCCAACGCCCAGCGTTTCAATTGCGATTTGTCAGGCATGCCAGTCTTGATGCGCATACACCAGACTTGTCTTGAACATCCAGCCTTTATCAAGGCTGCACCGGCCAACCAGCCTGATGCAGAATAGTGGTGAACTGAGCAGTGCAGAAGTGAGTCGCGATGAAATGCAATAAGCAATTCAAGTCTCTGACTGGCGATACAGTGTAAAAGACCAGGGCCTCGATAGAGGCCCTGGCTTTATGGGTACGGAAGGGCAGTGCAGATTCAGTTGGGCAGTTCAGAATTGTCACTGTCCATTTTAAGCGTGTCGTTCAATACTGAAATCAGCAGCGAACGTGTGAGTTTGGATTTGGTGGTGTAGCCATCAATGGCGAAGACTTCACTGACTTGCCGTTCCGGCGCATAGCCTGGTTGTCCGGTACGCAAGACAATGCGCAAATTGGTCAAGCCCATTTCATTGCGGATTACACTGACCAGTTTCAAACCTGCATCGACAGTTTCCATCACCACATCCAGTAACACCAGAGCGATATCCTGATGGGTGCCGATGACGGTGCCAGCTTCTTTTGCCGAGTAGGCATGCACAAATTCCAGTGGGCGGCCATGTATTTTGACACCGCTCAGGGCCAGCAAGGTTGTATCGTGAACATTGCTGTCATCATCCGCAATCAGGATCTTCCAGGGATGTAACTCAACTTTTGCTTGTAATGATTCTTCGTCTTCGTCAATAAAATCAATAATGTCATCGTCCTGGTTGCTGCCAAATCCAGCATCGGACAAAAATTTACCATCCAGATACGAAAAAAAACCACTACCCGATGATCTTTCATTTTTTGCCATACGGTCACAAGCCATGACAGCGGCATAAAGATCATTTTGTAACAAGCCGGGTGTTCTACTGTGTTGACTCTTCATCAGTGCGCTCCCTGTTGCTTGAATTGTCTTACTTTCAGTTTAATCTTATGTGAAGCGCTCAGCTTAATCAAGCTCAAAGAAATGAAACAGGGTAAATAATCCTTATTGCAACACAGGGCATTAGAGATTGCTCAAGCTGCCCCATGAACTTGCTAAATCGGTGCAAAAAAGCCAGTTGACAGAGGCAGATTACCTGCAATGAGACGAAACAGTCACATGATGTGGCGATCTTCTGCTGGCAAAGAACCGTGGTTTGCACAGCTAAAATGCAGCATGGCCTGGTATTTGTTGGTAATCGGTTCTTTAACGGCCAATTAAATTTGCAGACAAGTACTGGTATTCAATTAAAATGATTCCTATAGAGTGCAAATAAACCACAGGTATTGCACCGCCAGATGCTTTGTGATTCGTCATGACTAAAAAGCCTCATTTGGGAGACGTTGATGGTAACTCCAGGTTTCCGCTCTCGATAGCGTCGCAGGATAGTCATGCCTTCGTCCTTTCTTCCCGCCGCCATTATTAGTTCTCTGGTCGCTTCGTTGCTGACCATGCTGGTGCTGTTTTATGTCCAGCATTTGAATGTGCATGCCAGGACCACCCGTTGTTGGGCGCTGGCCTATGCCTTTCTGGTTTTGCGTGGTGTCTGCAGCTTGCTGGCGCTGACTCCTGCACCGCTGTTTGCTCTGGGGGCCGATATATCCCTGCTTGCTTATGTTTGTTTTTTATGGGCAGGAACAAGAATTTTTTACGCGGTGACGGTGTATGTCATGCCTGTCATGCTGGGCTTTTCTCTCGCTGTCATGTGGCTGTTGATGACGTACGTGACGGGTGCCACCCTGTTCTGGCGCACACTGCCGGTATACTTTTCGGCAGGCTGCCTGCTGATTGCTGCAGCCATGACTTTCTGGCGCATGAAAAGTGGCAAACACAGCCTGGGTTACATTGTGCTGGGTGCACTGATTTTCCTGAAGGGTGCGCATTTGCTGGATTTCCCCCTGTTGCGAGACTATCCTGAATTCGCCTCACTGGGTTTTGGCATCGGTGCTTTTCTTGATCTGGCGATAGGCATGCTGTTCATGGTGGCTGCCTTGCTGCGTCAGCAGGAAGATGCCTATCGCACCAATGAAAACCTGCTGCAGGAAATACAGGAGCGCCAGCACATAGAACGCATGTCGAAAGAACGTAATGCGTTGTTTGAAAAAGTATTCCAGTTGGTGCCGGACGTATTGACCATTTGCCGCGAAAAAGACGGATGTTACCTGGATGTGAATCGCCATTGGGAAACCGTTACCGGCTATTCCAGAGATGAGACGCTGGGGCGCATTTCACTCGAAATGAATTTGTGGGCAGACCCCAGCAAGCGCCCGGAAATGCTCGCCATTCTTGCGCGCGATGGTGAAGTCAATAATTATGAAACGATATACCGCCACAAGCAGGGACATGAATATCATGTGCTGATTTCCGGCACCCGCTTTGATGCCGGCAGTGAACCTTACATCGCCTATGCTATGCAGGATGTGACTGCATTGCGCCGGGTGGAAAAACTGCAGGTACAGGTAGAGCGGGAACTGCAGGAACGTGAAAAACTCCTGGCGACCGTGTTTCAACTGGTACCCGACATACTCACCATTACCAAGATGGCTACGGGGCAGTATATAGAAGTCAACCGTAACTGGGAGCCCATGTCTGGTTTTACCCGTGAGTATGCGATAGGACGTACATCGAATGAGATGAATTTATGGGCCAAGCCAGAGCAGCGCGACGAACTGATCGCCCGTATCAAGCACGATGGTGAAGTCAGGGACATGCACGTTTCGTTCCGCCGTAAAACTGGAGTGATCACGCAATGTCGCATTTCGGGTTCCAAATTTGAAGCAGGAAATGAAGAATATTTGCTGCTGTCTTCACGCAATATTGATAGTGAAATCGCAGCAGACGCAACGCGATTGCAAGTGGAGTCGCTGCTGCGCGAAAACGAGCATAAATATTCCACACTGTTTCAGTTGTCACCGATTCCTCTGGGCCTGGTGGATGTGAAGGCCGATCGCATCGTCGAAGTGAATGATGTCTGGCTGAAGGAATTCGGCTATACCAGGGATGAGGTTGTCGGGCAGCTTACCAGCGCACTTGGTTTTGATGCGCAGGTAGAAAAACGAAAAGAATTTGATCAGGCGCTATTGCGTGGCAAAAAGGTGGATCAGATGGAAGTCCATTTGAAATCCAAGGATGGCACCAGCTTGATTTTTCTACTGTCGGCCAGGTTGATTAAAATGCGCAACAAGCGTATGTGTATTTTCTCATTGCTGAATGTGACCCGTCAGGTAGAGGTCGAGCATGAAATCCGTGAGATGACGGCACAGCTGGAAGAACGGGTGAAATTGCGCACCCTGAATCTGCAGCAGGCCAATGCCGAGCTGGCATCCGCCATGGCGTCACTCAGGCATACCCAGGATGAATTGGTACGTGCAGAAAAAATGGCGGCCCTGGGTTCACTGGTGGCAGGGGTTGCGCATGAATTGAATACTCCCATAGGGAATAGTGTGACCGTTGCCAGTACCCTGCAAGACAAAACCAAAGATTTAATGGCGGATCTCCGTGAAGGCAGACTGAAGCGTTCAATGCTGGATACTTATGTAGATACCGCCAGCAAGGGAACTGAACTGCTGATGCGCACTCTTGGCATGGCCAGGGAATTGATACGCAGTTTTAAACAGGTGGCCGTTGACCAGTCGAGTAGCCACCGGCGCAATTTCGATTTGCAGACGGTGCTGGAAGAGCTGATCGTGACCATGGCACCGATGTACAAAAATAGTCCTTATACTCTGTTGACCGATCTGGCACCAGGGATAGGCATGGATAGTTATCCCGGGCCATTGGGGCAGATCGTGACCAATTTCATGACGAATGCACTGACGCATGGGTTCGAGCATCGTACCAGTGGTGAAATGCGCCTGATCACCCATCTGCAGGACGATGGCAGTGTGCAGATCATATTCTCAGACAATGGCATAGGAATGAATGAGCATGTCAAGAAAAGGGTCTTCGACCCCTTTTTCACCACCAAGCTGGGGCAGGGGGGATCGGGCCTGGGAATGAATATTGTGTACAACCTGGTGACTGGCGTGCTGGGAGGCGAGATACAACTGCACAGCCAACTGGACGAAGGAACGACCTTCATCATGACCCTGCCGCTGGTCGCACCACAGATTGCCAATGAAAAGAATGCAAGGGGCGCTGGTAAAGGCACTGGTTTCGAAGCCGGTTTCCCCTCATAATCACATAACAAAAAGTCATTGCAGGCATGCTGGACTGACTTTTCTGCAGTTTTCTCGTTTCCCTACAATATTGCTTGTCATGATGCGTCTACATCATCATGGAAACCACATTAACCCCTGACGAATTGATGGCTGATCAAGATAATCACATCACTGAAACGGTATTGCGCGAGCGTGCCCGCCTGGGTAGTTTCATACGCAAGCGTGTCGCCGATGCCAGTGAAGCAGAGGATATCTTGCAGGATGTGTTTTATGAGCTGGTCGAGGCTTACCGGCTGCCAGAACCTATTGAACAGATAGGTGCATGGCTGTTTCGTGTGGCACGTAACCGCATTATTGACCGTTTTCGTAAAAAGAAAGAACTGCCTTTGCCAGAGGCGGGGGAGGGAAGCGATGACGACATCTGGCTGGACAAGCTGTTGCCATCGACAGACGACGGGCCGGAAGCCGCCTATGCACGCAATGCCTTGCTGGCGGAACTGTACGATGCCCTGGAAGAATTACCTGAAGAGCAGCGCGACGCCTTCATTGGTCATGAGATAGAAGGTCGCAGCTTTAAGGACATGGCAGCCGAAACCGGCCTGGGCGTGAATACCCTGCTGGCACGCAAACGCTATGCCGTCCTGCATCTGCGTAGCCGCTTACAGGAAATATTTGACGAATTGAATTGAAAGAGGAGTATCACCATGTTACATCGTTTTAAAGTATTGAAGTTCATCATTCTGGTTGTCGGCGGCATCGCCGCATTGAGCTGGGTCGTCATGATGTTATGGAACTGGCTCATCCCAGCCTTGTTTGTCGGCGCCCGCAGCATTGATTTCTTGCAGGCAGTCGGTTTGCTGGTGCTCAGTAAAATCCTGTTTGGCGGCTTCCGTGGCCACCATGGTGGCTGGCACAGGCATGGCGGGCATCATTGGCAGCATCAGCGCTGGGAAAAATTGACGCCTGAAGAACGTGAAAAATTCCAGCATGGCCTTTTTGGACGCAGAAAGCATAGGGACGAGGTACACGTCAAAAATAACGGGCAGGCCTGATGCAGACGCAAATGCAGACGCAAAAACTGGACGAATGCAAGCAAGACCCCGGCATTATCGTCCCGGTTGTGAATTTCAGTCGATGCGAAGGCAAGGCCGATTGCGTGCCGGTCTGTCCTGAGCATGTTTTTGAAATTCGCAGGATTACCACTGACGATTATAAAGAACTGGGTTTGCTGGCACAGATCAAGCAACGTGTACATGGCATGAAGGTCGCCTACACACCGCGTGCCGATGCGTGCCGCGCTTGTGGCCTGTGTGTGATAGCTTGTCCGGAAAAGGCCATTACCCTGCGCAGAGTTGGATAATGGGCTCTTCCTGATGAGGCAGGAGCAAGCATTGCACATCAATGCACAGGAGAGGCGCTGTAACGCAGCCTGGGCGGGATTTGCGCAGCAATGTCTGACGTAAGCTAAGGCTTATTGGAAGCGTGCACGAAGTACATTCAATTCGCCTTGCAAATCGTCTATGCGTCGCATCAATGTCAGGGCCAGCATCATGCCGTGCCTGTCCAGTTCGAAATCATCACGTAATCTACGGGCACTACTCGCAATGACAATGGAATGCATTGGAAAGAATTTCTCCGTTGCCTTGCCATCGATGGGAACGAGAATGCCATTCTCTATCAAATCGCTTACTTCTTCGGCAGACAGACCAGATACTTCACTCAGATACGACACTGAGCAGGCATTTTGCTCATCGAGCAAGACCCATTCAGAAATTTGAACTTTCATTTTGCCTCCTTATTGAACTGGGCGCGGGGTTTGAAGGCGGATATATCGGAGAGTTGTTGGTACAAATCCTGCTCGGCTTCGCTGACTTCTTTTTGTATCTGGATTTGGGCGACGGCGTACAGATCTCCCATTTTTCCATCTGCTGTCGGCAATCCACGCTTTGCCAGGCGCAGGCGTTGTCCGGAAGATGTCCCTGGTTTTACCTTGAGTTCGACTTTACCTCCAAGAGTTGGAATCTCAATAGTTGCACCCAGTGCAGCTTCCCACGGTGCCATCGGCAGATCAAAATAGAGGTCACGTCCGCTAAGGCGAAATAGAGCATGCGGCGCTATTGTCAAAATCGCGTAAAGATCACCGGATTTACCACCATTGTGACCAGGGCCACCTTTGCCACCAAGTCGCATGCGCTGGCCTTCCTGCGCGCCCTTGGGGATGGTTATGCGGAAGGTATGTGGCACACGATGAGGCAAGCCGTGCTGATCAAGTTCTGGTAGTTCGAGCGATACATCAGCGGCACCACCATTGAACACGGTTTCCAGTGAAATGGAAACAGCTACTGAATAATCTTCACCTGTCACGGAAGAGTTGGTTCTCCGCTGACCACCAGACCTGAATGCATTTAAAAAATCAGAAATGTCCACATCATCGAAGGACGAGGCATTCGCGCCATATTGCGCTTGCCATTCCGGTGGCGGGGTAAAGTTTTCGCCATTTGAGTGGCTGCCTATTTGATCATATTCTTCACGTTTCTCTGCGTTTTTCAAAGTCGCATAGGCTTCAGCAATTTCTTTAAATTTGTCTTCGCCTTTGGGGTCTTTTGATACGTCAGGATGATACAAGTGCGCCAGTTTTCGATAAGCTTTTTTGATATCGTCTAGCGTCGCGTTTCTGGTGATACCCAGCACCTGATAGTAGTCTTTATATTTCATGAGAATCCGAGCTCAATTAATTTGTTCTGCGTCATTCAGGTCCCTTGCTATCCAGACACTGTATTCAAAGGCATAAGGCTTTAGCGTTAGATTGGGCTTCTACAGTGGGCCTGTACCAAGCTTATTTGAATGCGATCTACATTTTTAGCAAACCAGCAGGTGTTCAGACTGCATTGATAAGAAGCGACTATCTGTTCGGTGGCACACAGACTGTGTTGATGCTATACGTGCAATGTGTGTTTGTATGAAACCTTTGATAGCAGCAGGCGATGCATTGTCGAAGTTCTCAGCGAAATATCTGTAAGAACCTGTTTCCGATCTTACTGCGCGAGCGTGATCGGGGCTCATGCGCTGCTCAAAATGCTCATGTACTTAAGTACATTCCGCTTTTTGCGCTGCTCTTCACCCCGCTGACGCTCGCTCGCTACAGATCGTAAACACGTTCTAAGGACGATAAGAGCCGCATGTTTACTTTGGATTGCTTTGTTTATCAAACTTTAAAATGTAAGATTTTTTCCGTGGAGATATTTCATGCTATCTAACAACGTCCTGGTGTGGATTGATCATGTCCAGGCACACCTTATTCATTTCAATCCAGAAAAGGCTGAAACTGAAATTGTCTATACGCATTCAAACCATCCGCATTTGCACACCAAGGCCGGCGTTATCGGGGCGGGGCGCGCTCCGGAAGATGCCCATTATTTCGACGACATTGCCACAAAGCTAAAAGACGCCCTGGGAGTTCTGATTGTCGGGCCTGGCTTTGAAAAACTGGAACTGATGAAGCATTTACTGACAAACTATGATGCGATTGCGCAAAAGGTCAAAAGCATAGAGACAGTAGATCATCCAAGCGACGCACAATTACTTGCTCATGCGCGTGCTTATTTTCTGAAAGCGGATAAACTGACGTAAAGGATGCATGGCAAGTGCTGGTATTCACAGGGCATAAATCGCATGGTGCCGAATCTGGCACCTTGATACCTGGCAGAAAAATTGGGAGACAAGTTTGTTATCACAATTAAAGCAGTCAATGAGGGTGAAGTTGCATCAGGTAAAATTGCGCCGAAGCATGAAAATAGAACAGGCAGCGCAAATAATCATTGCACATTGCGTGGCGCAAATTCAGGATAGTCAGTCTGCCGTGACTGAAAGCGATGACCCCGAGTGCATTCATCGTATGCATATTGGCTTGCGTCACTTGCAATCAGCGTTGACTTTGTTTAATGAATTCATGTTTCTTCCAGAAAAGCTGCAAGCAGAGCTAGGTAGCTTGTCATCGAAATTGGGAACGGCACATGATTGGCGTCTTCTTTCAGATTCATGCTTGACTGCAATCAAAGCGACGGCTGAAGAGCCACAGATACTGGCCTTGCGCCAGATTGCTTTGCAAATGGCGCAAGAAAGAGAAAAGATTGCCTATGCCGCCATACGGTCCAGCCGTTATAAGCGATTATTATCGGGTTTATCAAGTCGGATTGAGGCACCTCATGCACCTGCCAGCAATTATCGTGCGCATAAAAAGAAAAAACCCTGTGAAAAATTAAGACATTTCATTCAAAAGAATTTACGTCGACAGCAACTTCATTTGCTCAAGCGCGGTGACAAATTGTTTGGAAAAAGAAGTGAGCATAGTCCAAAGGAAAGTCATCAATTCAGGATAGAGGTAAAGCATGCGCGCGATTCCTGCCTATTTTTCAGAAGATTTTTTTCCAAGCAAGATATGGATGATTATCTGGCTTCATTAAGCGTATTGCAAGACCGCTTAGGGATGATCAACGATGCCGTCGTTGCCGGCAGGTTGTTGGGTGAGCTTGGTCAGGAACGGGGCGAGCAAGTGGCAAGCTGCAGCTTTGTACGGGGCTATCTGTTTTTGCAGCTGAGGCAGCTTCAGCGAAAACTTGCGCCGCTTTGGAAGCGCTTTCATGGGGTGAATTTCCCCAGGCTAAAATGACGGTGGATGCGTCAAACATGCTGGGGAACTGGTATGCATCATTGATGCAAATTACACCTGGGTTTGCGTGTGCGTATGCTTGTCGTCGTCTGGTTTGAAGCGATTCAATACATGATGCGCCATGCCTTTCGCCAATTCTTCTTCGCCAAAGAAAACATCGCCTATTGCCTCCTTGCGTAACAAAATCGATTCGTCTTCGCTATGTGTACGCAGCAAAATTTCTATGTTGGGGTTGAGTGTACGGGCAGTTTTTGCCATGTGGCGCGCATTCAGTGTATCTGGTGTTGCCACCACCAGCATCGCGGCATTGGCAATATGCGCCTGTATCAATACTACTGGGTCTGCAGCATTGCCGGAAACGGCTGCAATGCCTTTTTTGCGTATGCCTTCCACGATTTCACGATTCTGCTCGGCAATGACATAGGGAATACCTCGTTCATCCATGGCCTTGGCGATGCGGCGGCCTACTCTGCCATAGCCAACCAGCACGACCTGACCTTCCAGGTATTTGCGTTCTGTACTCATGGGTAGTTCTGCGTAGGGATCCTGGCGCTGGTCCAGCTGGCGCGCCAGGTCAGAATGCGATAGGGCCCATTTTCTTATCGGCCCTATCAGCGTGAACAAAAAAGAATTCAAACCTATGGAGATCAGTACGCCCGCCAGTATCAGGCTCATCCCTTCGGCAGGCAATAAGCCGAGTGATAATCCCAGGCCAGCCAGGATGATGGAAAATTCACCGATTTGCCCCAGGCTGGCACCGATTGAAAGGGCAGTGTTGAGTGGATAGCGCAGCAGGATGACCAAAGCCGCAGAGGTGAAAAAATTACCCAGGATGACGATGGCGACAACACAAAGAACCCGCATGGGCTCTGCTGCCAGGATGCCAGGGTTAAATACCATGCCGACGGATACAAAAAACAGTACGGAAAAGGCATCGCGTAACGGCAGTGATTCTTCAGCAGCGCGATGGCTGAATTCGGATTCGCGCATGACCGTACCTGCAAAGAACGCCCCCAAGGCAAAAGACACACTAAATATGACAGAGGCACCATAAGCAATGCCGATGGCTGTCGCTATCACCGACAAGGTGAATAGCTCGCGCGAGCCGGTACGCGCAACCTGCCACAATAACCAAGGCAGGGCGCGGCGGCCAACAACCAGCATCAAGGCGATAAATACGGATACCTGCAACAGTGTTTTACCGATGGTCATCCATAGCGGCGCAGAGCCTGCCGCTATGGCAGTTGTGCTGCCCAGCACGCCCGCCAGCGGCGGTAGCAAAACCAGTACCAGCACGGTAACCAAATCCTGAACCACCAGCCAGCCAACTGCTATGCGACCGTTCATGGTGTTCAGCAAATTACGTGCTTCCAGTGATTTCAGCAAAACGACCGTACTGGCGCAGGCCAGTGATAATCCAAAATCAGTGAGCCGCCCAGGCTCCAGGTCCACCATGATGCAATGACTGCACCCAAGGCAGTAGTCACGCCCATTTGCAAGACTGCACCAGGAATGACGATCCGTCTTACCGCCAAAAGATCGCTGGGTGAGAAATGCAGGCCTACACCAAACATCAGCAGCATGACGCCAATCTCTGATAATTGTGAAGCGATATTCACATCCGCCACAAAACCAGGTGTGGCGGGCCCTATCATGATCCCTGCCAGCAGATAACCGACCAGGGCAGGAACTTTAATTTTTTCTGCAATGAATCCGAGGACCAGTGCACCGGCGAAAGCGGCAGCAACAGTGGTGATCAAAGAAATACTGTGGTCCATTCGACTCCTTAATTTTAACCACGGCCAGTCGCTGCAGTTGGTGTGGACGGGTGCTTGAGGTGCCTTGCATTGCATGCTGAATCGTCTTGTCCGGATTCATTTCTTGAAGAAATAAGTTTTGGAATGTCATCAAGCGCACTTCTGCAAGTGTGGATGAGCATACATGGCTTTATCCTGGAAGAGGGAAATAGTAGATTCAGTATTGCTTCCGGTCAAAAATTAACCGGCACCTTTAATGCGCAACAGACTTTGAAAACAGGTTCATCACCATGACGCCCGAGATGATCAGAGCCATTCCCACCATGGCGGGCAGATCAAGTTTTTGACCATACACGATCCAGGCAATTGCGCTCACCACAACCACGCCAAGCCCCGCCCATATCGCATAGGCGACACCAACTTGCATGGTCCTTAATGTCAGTGACAGAAAGTAAAATGCAATCAGGTAACCTGCTGCAACAACAATCGATGGAATTGGTTTGGAAAAACCTTCGCTTGCCTTGAGTGCAGACGTTGCGATTACCTCGCCGGCGATGGCGATCCCCAGGAAAAACCAGTGATTCATAGTGATGTCCGTATCAAGGAAAAGCTTATGTCAACATGCCTTAGTTTAAATGCCAGATCAAAAAAATAACAGTCTTGTTCTTTATTGGTTCTTGTGAGCAAACTCAATGGGTACTGGCTCAGGTGGCTGGCCAAGTGAAAGTTTTAATCCATCTTTATATGCTGATCAAGATAGCAAGTTGCGGCACGATTTCTCAAAGCACATGCTTTTAAGCTATGTTCTTTTACCAACTTAATCTTCAACAATTGAAAATATTTGCTATTCTGAAATCGTGGATTGTCAAAAAGAACTAAACATTTAACAATAATTCACCAGCATAGCAATAGCTTGGGTGGACAATGGATATTGTTTAAGGGCAATGATTTGCGACGATTAAATTGAGGAGATCACGATGGTCAATCTTACTATACGGTTCAGGCTTATTCTGACCATGGCAGTCATGGGGTGCTTGCTGGTTATCGTGGCGGTACTGGGCATGGTTGGTGGTGACCGCAGCAATGGCGTGATCAACGATATTTTTACCAACCAGCTACCGTCCGCTGTTGCCATTGGTGAGACTCAGGTAAACACTTTGCGCGCCAGGGCTGCAATTGACCGGGTGGTGATGCATCCTGATGCCAGCGAAGCTGCGGCAACCATCAAGCGATCTGAAGACTTTATCAGCCGGGCTGATAAATCCTGGGAAAAATATCTGGCATTGCCCAGTGATGCAGAAGAAAGGAAAATTTCTGATGACGTTACTGCAAAGCGCAATAATTTCCTCAACGAGGGTTTCAAGCCACTGGTGGTAGCGTTGAAGGCTGGTAAGCAGGAAGATGCTGATGCCATCGTCATGGGTAAAGCTGCAAAATTGTATACCGCGTTTTCAGAAAAGGCAGATGAGCTGGTCGCCTATCAGACTAAAACGACAGAACAACAGTATCTGGAAAGCCAGGCCATGAACCGTACTTTCCGCTGGTTGAGCATCAGCGCGTTGGTCGTGGGATTGATATTGGTGATTGTTTCCAGCGTCTTGTTATTGCGTGCCATTACCCGCCCCCTGAATCAGATGCTGCAGCATTTTGATGCGATTGCGGCTGGCGATCTGACGGCACCTGTCCATGCTACTTCCCATGATGAAATGGGACATTTGATGACAGGCCTGGAAAAAATGCGTGTCAGTCTGGTAGAGACTGTTGCCCGTGTACGCAAGGGAAGTAGTTCCATCGCGACTGCAACCGATGAAATCGCCAAGGGCAATATGGATTTGTCTGGTCGTACTGAACAACAGGCCGCCAGCCTGGAAGAAACCGCGTCGTCGATGGAAGAGCTGACTTCAACAGTGAGACAGAATGCAGACAATGCCAAGCAGGCGAACCGACTGTCCATCGCCGCTTCCGAAGTGGCGGTGCGTGGCGGCACCCTGGTGGGTCATGTCGTCACCACGATGAGTTCGATTAAAGAGAGCTCAGGCAAGATCGTGGATATTATTGGTGTGATTGACGGCATTGCTTTTCAGACGAATATCCTGGCATTGAATGCCGCAGTAGAAGCCGCACGTGCCGGTGAGCAGGGCCGTGGTTTTGCCGTGGTCGCCAGCGAAGTCCGCACTCTGGCCCAACGTTCTGCCAGTGCCGCGAAAGAGATCAAGCAGTTGATTGATACCTCGGTAGAGAAAGTGGATACCGGCAGCAAACTCGTAGATGACGCTGGCAAGACCATGAATGAGATCGTGGACTCCATCAGAAATGTCACCGACATCATGGCTGAAATTACCGCCGCCAGTATCGAACAAAGCCAGGGTATCGATCAGATCAATACGGCTGTGATACGGATGGATGAAGCAACCCAACAGAATGCCGCCCTGGTTGAACAGGCCGCCGCAGCAGCCGGCAGCACCCAGGACCAGGCGCAACAACTGATGGATGCAGTCAGAGTCTTTAAAATCGTGGATATGGCACCATCAAACAGCAAAGCCATGCGCCTTGTTGCCTGATCTGGTGTGTTGTATGGACGCAGTGATCTCGCCGTTACACATTTGCTGTGGCGCTGTGGCTAGCATTGGAATGGTGGTTTAATCGTATATAGATGAGCATATTCAAAAACAGAGAAAGCCCTTGATCATCAAGGGCTTTTTTATTGTTCATGGCGGAGAAGTGATTGCCACAGCTTATTCTAGTGGAGACCCGCCTAAATTAATTCATCCAGCGCCAGTCACGTACTTCGGGTAAATCTTCACCATGTTCGCATATAAAACGTTTGTGGTGTTCCATCGTCGTCCAATACCGTGCCTGTGCATCTGCTATTTGGTCGCTAAAGCGCGGTATGTGCATAATCGCATCGAGTGCCAGTTGGTAGCGGTCAAGGTTATTGAGTACAACCATATCGAACGGCGTGGTGGTTGTTCCTTCTTCGCGATAACCACGAACATGGAAATTGCCATGGTTATGTCGGCGGTAGGTCAATTTATGCACCAATGCCGGATAACTATGAAAAGCAAAAATAACAGGCTTATCTGTCGTGAAGAGGGCGTCAAATTCATGCTCGTCCAGACCGTGGGGATGATCCGATTGTGGTTGCAGTACCATCAGATCAACAACATTGACTACCCGGATACGAATGCCCGGAATATAGTCACGTAACAGGCTCACCGCAGCCATGGTCTCCAAGGTTGGTACATCACCTGCACAAGCCATCACGACGTCCGGATTGCCCATGTCGTTGCTGGCCCAATGCCATATACCGGCACCTGCGGTGCAATGACGCACAGCCGCTGCCATGTCCAGCCACTGCCATTCTGGCTGTTTGCCAACAACAATGACATTCACATAGTTACGACTACGCAGGCAGTGGTCAGCAACCGATAGCAGGCAATTGGCATCCGGGGGCAGATAAATACGTACGACTTCCGATTTCTTGTTGGCGACATGATCAATGAAACCTGGGTCCTGATGCGAGAAACCATTATGGTCCTGGCGCCAGACATGCGAAGTCAGTAAATAATTGAGTGAGGCAATCGGCGCGCGCCATGGGATGTTATTGCAGACTTTGAGCCATTTCGCATGTTGATTCAACATGGAATCAATAATATGGATGAAGGCTTCGTAGCAAGAAAATAGTCCATGCCTGCCCGTCAATAGATACGCCTCCAGCCAGCCTTCACAAAGGTGCTCGCTCAAGACTTCCATGACCCGGCCATTGACGCTGAGGTGAAGGTCAAGCTCATTGGTGTCTGCCATCCAGGCTTTACCGGTGACTTTTAAGACCGCATCCAGGCGGTTTGATGCGGTTTCATCGGGGCCAAAGAGGCGAAAATTCTTTGTGTTAAGATTATTGAGCATCACCTCCCGCAAGAAGTCACCAAGTATCCGCGTTGCCTCAGCTTTAACCGAACCTGGCATAGGGACTGCGACGGCATAATTATGCATATCAGGCATTTTCAGGGCTTGCAATAATTCGCCACCATTGGCATGGGGGTTAGCACCCATGCGGCGATGTCCGGTTGGTGCCAGGTCCGCCAACTCTTCCAGTAATTGTCCGTTTTCATCGAAAAGCGCATGGGCCTGATAGCTTTGCAGCCATGTTTCAAGTTGCGCCAAATGTTGGGGGTTTTTGAAGTCGGCAATCGGTACCTGGTGTGCCCGCCAGGTATTTTCGACCGCCAAGCCATCCACGAATTTGGGTCCGGTCCATCCCTTGGGGCTGGAGAATACGATCATAGGCCAGCGTGGACGTCGTAGCGCATCTTTGGCAATGGCATTGCGAGCGATGTGTTGGATATCTCTGATTTTCTGCAATACTGCGTCCAGCGTGGCAGCAAAAGCCTGATGCATCAGTGCGGGGTCATCACCTTCAACAAAGTAAGGTTCATGACCATAGCCTCTTAACAGATCATTCAACTCTTCACGGCTGATGCGGGCCAGCAATGTGGGGTTAGCAATCTTGTAGCCATTCAAGTGAAGAATTGGCAGTACCGCACCATCTTGAGCAGGATTTAAAAATTTGTTCGAATGCCAGCTTGCTGCCAGAGCGCCAGTTTCAGCTTCACCATCGCCGATGACGCAGGCAACGATCAGGTCAGGATTATCAAATGCTGCGCCATAAGCGTGTGCCAGGGAGTAACCTAATTCACCGCCTTCATGGATAGAGCCAGGAATGTCTGGCGATACATGACTGGGAATGCCGCCCGGCCATGAAAATTGGCGAAACAAACGTAATATGCCATTTTCATTCCTTTCTATGGCTGGATAACGTTCTGTGTACGAACCTTCAAGATAGGTATGTGCCACTATGCCCGGCCCACCATGGCCAGGGCCGATCACATACATCATATTGAGGTCATTCTCTTTGATTAACCTGTTTAAATGCACATAGATAAAATTCAAACCGGGAGTTGTACCCCAATGTCCCAATAGGCGCGGCTTAATGTGTTCCAGTTTCAATGGCTGTTTGAGAAGAGGATTCGCCTGCAGATAAATTTGTCCTACTGACAGATAGTTTGCCACCCGCCAATAGGCGTGCATTTTTTCAAGCAACTCAACAGAAAGCGGATGCAAAGCATAGGGATTAAATGCTGCCATGAACTATATCTCCTCTTCAGCAGATGCAATCGCAGTATCGACAATAGCCTGCGCTTCATGAAGAATTTGTTGAAGATGGGCTTCACCAATAAAGCTTTCGGCATATATTTTGTAGGTTTCCTCAGTGCCGGATGGCCGTGCAGCAAACCATGCATTGGCAGTCACGATCTTGATACCACCAATAGCAGCGTCATTGCCGGGTGCGTGACTGAGTATCTGTTCTATCTTGTCGCCCCCCAGATTGTTTACGCTGATTTGCTTCGCAGATAATGCCATCAGTTTTTGTTTTTGTGACCTTGTCGCAGGGGCATCTATCCTTTCAAAAAAGGGTTCCCCTAGTTCGCTCGTGAGATTGCGATACAAAACACCGGGATCACAGCCCATCTTTGCAGTCATTTCTGCAGCCAGCAGGGCACTGGAGATACCATCTTTATCTGTGGTCCACACAGAGCCATCCATGCGCAAAAAACTTGCGCCCGCACTTTCTTCTCCGCAAAAACCCAGCTCACTACTCTGTAAGCCTTCAACGAACCATTTGAAGCCAACAGGCACTTCATACAAGCGGCGGGTAAATTTTTTTGCCAGACTATCTATCATCTTTGTGCTGACGACGGTTTTACCTATTCCAACAGTGCTGGTCCAATGTGGTCTATGACTATAAAGATAGTCAATGGCGACCGATAGGTAATGGTTGGGTGGCATCAAGCCAACAGACTTGCTGACAATGCCATGCCTGTCATGGTCGGTATCGCAGGCGAAAGCAATATCAAACTTGTCTTGCATGCCGATAAGACCTTGCATGGCATATTTTGAAGAGGGATCCATGCGGATCTTGCCGTCCCAATCGAGTGGCATAAAAGCAAAGCGGGGATCTATCACATCGTTGACCACTGTCAGATTTAACCGATAACGGTCTGCGATGGCAGCCCAGTAATGGACGCCCGCACCGCCAAGGGGATCTACACCGATTCGTATCTGTTCATCGCGGATGACATGCATATTAATGACGCTGCCGATCTCATCCACGTAGAAATCCATGAAGTTGTAATGATGGGTCGTCTTTGCCTGCATTGCTTTGCTGCTGGTGATCCGCCGCACGCCAGCCAGATCTGTATCAAGATATTGATTCGCCGCGATTTCTATCCATTCAGTAATTTGCTGACTGGCAGGTCCACCGTTGGGCGGATTGTATTTAAATCCACCATCGCGAGGCGGATTGTGTGAGGGCGTAAGAACGATACCGTCTGCCAGCCCGGTATGACGGTCCCGGTGCTTGTTGTAACTTAATATGGCCAGCGAAATCGCGGGTGTAGGCGTGTATTCATCATTACTGGCAAGCATTACTTCCACACGATTGGCTGCCAATACTTCCATTGCACTGGCGCACGCCGGTTCTGATAAAGCGTGGGTATCCATGCCCAGAAAAAGAGGGCCGTTGATGTCATTTAAGTTGCGAAAATCACAAATTGCCTGCGTGATTGCCAGTACGTGGGCTTCGTTAAATGAACTGTCGTATGCAGAGCCACGATGCCCTGATGTACCAAACTTAACTCTTTGTTCCAGAATTGACGGGTCCGGCTTTAACGCGAAATAAGCCGTGATTAATTTCGCGACATTGATGAGTGAGGATATCGGCCCTGACTTGCCTGCCATTGGATGAATAGATACTGGCATGGCGTTACTCGACCACTGAGCGATGACGTAAAACCTGTGCTTTGGCAGCGGCGACGACATGGGCGACATCGAAACCAAAATGTGCTTCAACCACTTTCCCCGGAGCAGAAAGACCGAATGACTGCATGGAGATCATTGTGCCATGCTGACCCGTGTAACGTTCCCAGCCCAATGCCGAAGCAGCCTCGACCGACACTCTGGCCAATACTGTTGGCGGCAGCACGCCGTCGCGATAGGCTGTACTTTGCCTTTCAAATAAATCCCATGATGGCATGCTGACGACACGGGCGGAAATACCTTCTGTCTTCAATTGTTCATACGCGGCAATGCACAGTGCCACTTCGCTACCTGTTGCCAGCAGCAGCACTTCGGGCTTCTCTTCAAGTGCACCGGCAAGTATATAGGCACCGTTTGCGACACCACTGGCGCTGGCATATCGCGTTCTGTCAAAAGTTGGCAGCGCCTGTCGTGATAACACTATGCTGACAGGGCGATCACTGATGTGCATGGTGACACGCCAGGCTTCCACTACTTCATTGGCATCTGCAGGACGCAGCAGAACCATGCCCGGCATGGCACGAAACGAGGCCAGTTGCTCTACAGGTTGGTGGGTAGGCCCATCTTCACCCATGCTGATGGAATCGTGCGTCCATAAATAAATGACCGGCAGGCCCATCATTGCCGACAACCGGATTGCCGCACGAGAGTAGTCGGTAAATACAAAGAAACTGGCGGCAAACGGCCGTAACCGCGAGAGTGCCATGCCATTGGCGATAGCGCACATGGCGTGTTCACGTATGCCGAAATGGAAGTTTCGTCCTGCGTAGCTGGCGGATTCATTTCCCAGTTCCGCGCTGAAGTAGGCGTTGTCATTGGTAACGAAAGCCTCAAAATCTCCCGCTGCGTCAAAATCTAAATGGGTCTTGGTTGACGGTGCCAGATCGGCTGCTCCGCCTAGCAGCCATGGCATCTGGGTAGCGATGGCATTCAATACTTTGCCTGATGCTTCACGGGTGGCAAGTCCTTTTTTGTCTGCCGGGAAATCTGGCAAAACGAGATCCCAGCCGTCCGGCAGTTGGCCGTGCTGCATGCAATCAATTTGGTTCGCAAGCTGCGGATATTGCTTACGGTACTCGACGAACAGGCTATCCCACGCCGCGCGAGCATTCCTTCCACGTTCACCAAAATGTGTGCTGAAATGGGCTGGTACGCCATCCGGTACGACAAATTGAGTATCTGGGTCCATATGGTAAAACTGCTTGGCGAGTCTTACCTCGTCAACACCAAGCGGTTCTCCATGTGCTTCCCGGCTGTCTTGCTTGTGTGGTGCACCATAACCAATATGGCTTTGCACCACGATGAGCGTGGGCCGGTCCTGGGTGTCAACAAAACGCTGTAAGGCATTTGTCTGTTGTTCCAGGTTATTTGCATCTGCCACGCTGATGACTTGCCAGCCATAGGCCCGAAAACGTGCCACGACATCTTCGGTAAAGGTGATGGCCGTCGCCCCTTCGATACTGACGTGATTGCTATCGTAAATCCAGCAAAGATTGGCGAGTTCCAAATGGCCCGCCAGGGAGGCGGCTTCCGCACTGATGCCTTCCATCATGTCGCCGTCACCACATAAGGCGTACACATTGTAGTCAAACACGGCATAGTCAGGCCTATTGTAGGTAGCAGCTAGCCAGCGCTGTGCAATAGCCATACCAACACTGTTAGCCAGACCTTGGCCAAGTGGCCCTGTGGTAGCTTCTACCCCTGTCGTCCAGCCGTGTTCCGGATGGCCTGTGCAGCGGCTGCCAGCCTGCCGAAAACTTTGCAGATCTGCCATGCTGACGGCAAGATTGTCAGATGCATTATTCCCTTTTGTTTTTACTCCGCATAAATGAAGCATACTGTAGAGCAAAGCTGACGCATGGCCGACCGATAATACAAAACGATCGCGATTGAGCCAGTCAGCATCGTTGGTATCAAATTTCAGGTAACGCTGCCAGAGGCAATACGCTGTTGGTGCTGCGCCCATAGGCGTGCCGGGATGACCAGAATTCGCCTTTTGCACCATGTCGATGGAAAGTGTACGCAAGGTGTTGATGCAAAGCACATCAAGTACATCCAGCGCATCTGGCGTGGCGATAGCGCTATACTCCTTGAGAGGGTAGCGGGTATTCATGGTAAGTTTCTTGCTGTTTGCGGAACCGTGTGCATCGTATTTGAAGGTATGTCAGCCTGCTTACTCTTTTCATTGATGACGGACATCAATTCATTCCAGGATGTAGTGAATGCCATCACACCTTCGTCTTGCAGCCGTGCCGCGAGCGCTTCAATATCAACACCTTCACGCCTGAATTCTTCTACTACCGAATTGGCATAACCTCCATCAGCCGGCAATACGCCAACCACTTTGCCATGGTCTGCAAATGCAAGGAGTGTTTTCTCTGGTATGGTATTGATTGTATTGGCTGCCACTAACGCCTCGACATACATGGTATCTGAGGCCTTGGCATCTTTTGTTCCGGTGCTGGCCCACAGCAGGCGCTGTGGCCTTGCGCCGGCAGTCACTAGCCTTTGCCAGCGCTCAGACAAGAGCAACTCGCAATAGGCTTGATAGCATTGCACAGCAACGGCGATACCAAGGCGGTTATGAAACTCGGGTGATATTTCTTCTTTCACTGCGACATCCCAGCGGCTCACAAATACCGACGCCACAGACTGAATATGCAAATGCAAGCCTGCCCGCTGACGTCTTTCCATGCCACGTAAATAGGCATTGGCCGCAGCCAGGTACTGTTCGCGCGAAAATAGCAAAGTGACGTTGACCGGTATGCCGTCGAAGATGGCTTGTTCAATCGCCAGAATACCTGCTGGCGTACCTGGGATTTTGATGTACAGGTTAGGCAGTGCCGCGTGATTGTGTAAATGCGTGGCGGCTCTGACCGTGTTGAGCATGTCATGTGCCAGAAGTGGCGACACTTCAAGCGAGACCCAGCCATCCACACCGTCGCTGGCATCAAATATAGGACGCAATAATTGAGCGGCCTGTGTCAAATCCTCCAGCGCTAACGCAAAGAAGAGTTCCTGACCCGCCAATCCATCCTTGTAGAGCTGAAGAATACTTGCGTCATAGCTAGTCCCTGATCCTATGGAATGTTCAAAAATGCTAGGATTTGAGGTTAAGCCGGACACATTCAAATCAACGATGTAGCATTGCAGTGTTCCACTTGTGAGTAACTGGCGATGAATATTATCCAGCCATACACTTTGACCCAGATCACGCAATTGGCTGGTATGAGCATTCATATAGTTTCCATTTGGTAGTTTTAACTGCTGAACGGCCATGAGTTGACAGTGATCGGACTGTCAAAGCTGACGAATGCACTGTATTTATAGTCCATCAGATCGCCGAGGCAAGCTACACTGATGTCTGCTGGTGGATACATGGCCAGTGTGTCCGCATCCAAAGCGAAATGACCTTGTCGAACGAAGACAGTCGTAAGGCGGTTTTGCATCAATTTTTTCATTGCCGTAAGGACGCGCAATTTATCGTCTATCATCACATAGTGCTGCCCAGGATATTGCTGGACAATGGAGGCCAGCATTTTTTCTTTGTGAATATAAACGAGAGCACGACCACCTACCGCGTCCCACAAGCCCGAGC
Source organism: Undibacterium sp. Di26W (assembly GCF_049340265.1). Lineage (NCBI taxonomy): Bacteria > Pseudomonadati > Pseudomonadota > Betaproteobacteria > Burkholderiales > Oxalobacteraceae > Undibacterium > Undibacterium sp. Di26W. The sequence continues at coordinate 62,564 of NZ_JBMPOR010000023.1, read as the reverse complement.
GAAATATTTTTCGTGGTTGATAGGCTATGTCACCATCAGACACAATGACGGTACTGCCTATCGTTTCAAGCTGTGCAATCAGTTCCAGAGCATAAGGATACAAACGGTCTGCGAATAAATAATCCATCAGAAAACTGGACAGTCGTAGTAGTGCCTGATTGTTTGTGCTGTGTGTATTGTCAGATGCATTGTCAGGCGCATTGTCTGACGAAAAGGCTGGATCAGAGCGAAAACGCTGCAATGCGCCAAAATAGTCGGCATAGCCAGATTCAATTCGCAACTGCTCTACGATATCCCAATAGCGCGCAGCGCTGGCGGAGCCAAACTCTGTGTAAAGAAGTTGACCGAATTCATATAAAATCTGGTCGTTGTTGAGTAAGGTGTTGTCAACATCAATTAGAAACACCAGGCTTTTTCTGACAGGAATTTCTTTGAGGCCGGGCTCTGTTTCAGGAGACATTATTATGACCCCTTCGTTGGAAGCGCATCAATTTTTTCCAGATGCCCACCAAATTCACTGCGCATTGCAGACAGCATCCGATTCGAGAAATCACCCCGTCCGCGCGAAGAAAAACGTTCAAACAATGCTGCGCTCAGAACGCCCATTGGAACCGCTTCTTCAATACCTGCAAGGATAGTCCAGCGACCTTCACCTGAGTCTGAAACATGGCCAGCATAAGCATCAAGATCTGGATCATGGAATAAAGCCGATGCCGTCAGATCAAGCAACCAGGAACTGATGACGCTACCGCGACGCCACACTTCCGTGATTTCAGGCAGGTCCATGTCGTATTGGTAAAACTCCGGATTCCGGAGTGGTGTACTCTCAGCATCACTCTTTGGCTTGGATTCAAGCTTGCCTATGTTGGCGTTGCGCAAAATGTTTAAGCCTTCTGCGTAGGCTGCCATGATTCCATACTCGATGCCATTGTGTATCATCTTGACGAAGTGGCCCGCTCCATAGCTGCCGCAATGTAAGAAACCTTGTTCGGCATCATTGACTTCATCAGCCTTAAGCAAGCGGGCTGGGGTGCGACTGGCTATTGCGACCCCAGGCGCCAATGATAAAAATATCGGGCGCATGTGTTCAACTATGTTGACCTCGCCACCTATCATCAGACAATAACCGCGCTCCTGGCCAGCAATACCACCGCTTGTTCCAACGTCAAGATAGTGTATTCCGCTCGCCTGCAATTCGACACTGCGTCGTATATCGTCGCGATAATAAGAATTGCCACCGTCGATCACAATGTCACCCTTGGTAAGCAGGGGTAGCAAGTCAGCTAAAACGCCGTCGACCACTGCAGCGGGCACCATCAGCCAAATGGCCCGGGGAGGTGATAGAAGTCGCACCATATCTTGCAATGACGTCGCGACGCTTGCCCCATCCTTTTTGGTTTGAGTCATCGCCAACTCCTGCGGGTCATGTACCACGCAGTCATGACCTTTGGCCAACAGGCGCCTGACCATGCCCGAACCCATCCTGCCTAAGCCTATCATGCCGATTTGCATTTGCATTTATTATCCTGAATTATTGGCGGATACCTAAGTGCTATAGACTAAGCCGATGCGTGCCGTCCATCTGTTCGTTTGCACACAGATAGCAAAGAGTTCAATGCACATGATGCCTGCAGCAAAGAGAGAACACAGAACAGCTAACCCCAGCGTCTTTTCATTTGCGTCCCTTCTATCGCCAGGTTTAACCAGAAAATGAATAAAAGGCGATTGCCTCAAAAACTTGACAGCGTCTGCATGTCAAAACACTAGTCGATCCGCATGGACAGTGAGAAAAATCCGATGATGTGGAAAATAACCAGGACGACGCTTGAACGAAACATTTCCTGCCAGCACCTTATTACGGCAGATGCAGATGTACTCAATGACCTGCGGTCCGACATTGTCGGCAACATCATCAATATTGCGGTGATAGCCTTTCGGTATCGGCTGTGATACTGACAAATGAACAGGGAACATGGGCGGGATTTGTATATTTTTTACGCGGGCCTCTTCATTGGTGGAATGGCTCCTGGCATGCAAAAAGAAAACAGCCAATTGCTGCAGGAGAAGCAAAAAAATCATGAATGAGATTACGGCGATTTGATGCTTGACTATGTCTTTTCAATACCTATGATCTTGCGGCAGTCCTGATAGGCTTGGCCCTATGCAGGACATTTCCCTCCAGCCTTAGCCCATAATGTTGCAAAGTGCATGAATTCTTCGTGGCTGATGGCTGGTGTGGTTCTGGGTTCGCCTTTTGCATTGTTGCCAGGTGACCAGGCCCACAGTACGAGCGGTTCCGTGCGCAGGTGTGCAAGCAGGGCGCTCAGGTCACGGCCACCATTTTTTTGTGGGGCGCGCAAAGTCTGGCAAAGTTCTTTGCTATTCATTGCTTTACCTGGACTGCTTTCCCAAGTCATGCTTGTGGGAGCGTGTTGCCAGTTGACTGCACCCGGTACACCGCTGGTGGTCTGGTTACTATCCTGATGACAAGCGATACACAGTGCGCCAGGATTGCCCTTGCCCTGATGCCCGTTCAGTACGCGGAATTGATGTTCATGTCTGTCGTCGGCCTGTCTTGGGCTGGCGCCAGCAGAATGACAATTCAGACAGCGCGGATGTTTCAATACTTGTTCTACCTGTTGCCAGGCGATACTGTCGTCAGTGCCCGCATGGACAAGCAGGGGAGACATTGCATATAGAAAAATACCCAGCAACGACGCTGGGGGTGTTGAGGTGAACAGGTTTTTCATGTTGCTTGTCCTGTCGCTTTTTTTATCGCGATGCGCACCCGGTGATACGTACCGCAACGACAGATGTTGGTTATTGCCTGATTGATTTGGCGGTCGTTGGGACGCGGTATTTGCTTGATTAGTGCTGCTGCTGCCATCAACATACCGGACTGGCAGTAACCGCATTGTGGTATCTGCGCTTCTATCCAGGCTTGTTGCAAAGGATGAGAACGATTTTTCGACAAACCCTCTATGGTCGTGATATCAGCCCCCTGTGCAGCTTCGACAGGGAAAGAGCAGGACCGTACCGCATTGCCATTGATATGTACTGTGCAGGCACCGCAGGCAGCAATACCACAACCAAATTTGGTGCCACTTAAACCAAGTGATTCACGTAGCGCCCACAGCAGAGGCGTCTTGCCATCAATATCAATATCGTATTTCTGGCCGTTGACTTGAAGTTTCATGTTCGTCTTTCTGGATAAAATCAGGCGAGGTTGAATCCATGGTGCTTGATGGGCAGTCTGCGGATACGCTTGCCGGTGGCGGCGAATACGGCATTTGACAAGGCTGGCGGGACCGTGATGGGACTGACTTCGCCTACGCCCCCCAAAGCTGCACCGCTGTTGATAAATTCAACCTCAATATGCGGTGTTTGAGCCAGGTAAGGGAGCTCATAGTCATTGAAATTATGCTGGTCGGTGCGTCCCTGGCTAAAAGTAATAGCGGTATTGGCATAGGCTAGACCAAATACCACACCACCTTCGATGCCTGCGGCGGCAATGCCAGGATCTAACACTTTGCCGCAGTCTACGGCTAGCCAGGTATTTAGTATGTGGATGTCATTTCCTTTGACTTCCAGTTCCAGTACTTGCGCAATCAGGCTACCAAAGGCGGAAGCAAAGGCAAGGCCTTTGGCCCGATTTTTTTTAGTCGTTTTTTTTGACCATTGACTCATGGCAGCGACTTTGTCCAATACGGCCAGTGCCCGTGGATGATCTCTTAACAGATGTCGGCGATAGGCAAGAGGGTCTTGCCTGGCTGCGTGTGCCAGTTCATCGATAAAGCACTCCAGTGCAAACAGATTAGGACCATAGCCGGTAGTACGCATGACTGAAGTGGGAATTGATGTTTCCAGCAAATGGAAATCCAGGTGTTTTGCTGCAATTCCATACGGTATTTCAGTCAATCCTTCGATGGCACTGGGGTCAATATGTTTTTCTTTGAGCATGGAAGCAATCGGCGGAAAGACCGGCAACAAGATGGTAGGTGACACCAGTCTTATCATTAATGCCGACGGATAACCTTTGGGATCGATTGCTGCCTCCATCGCCAGCATGCTAGCGGGGCGGTAATAATCATGGGCAAAATCTTCTTCCCTGTCCCACAATAGCTTGACTGATTTGCCGACGGCTTTGGATATCAGTGCTGCCTGTATCACAAAGTCAGGTAATAGTCGCCTGCCAAAACCGCCACCGATCGCTGTAGTACGGTGAACAATGACTTGTTCATCTTTTAATTGAAAAATGCTCTTGAGGGCGAGGTGGGCAAATTCCTGTCCTTGCGTTGGTGCCCATATTTCACATTTGTCTGTCTGCACATCGGCGAGGCAGTTCATCGGCTCCATAGTGGCGTGAGCGGCGAACGGGTTTTCATATTCTGCGTACAGACGCTTCTTTGTCTGCGCCAGCACATCCATGGCTTCACCTTCTTTTAATGCGGTAGCGAATGGACCGTTATGCAAGGCATTTGCATATTGTTGACGTAATTGGACAGAATTCAAATTCTTACTGGTATCAGCTTCAAATTCAGGCGGATGCGCCAGCATTGCTGCTTTTGCTTGCCAATAAGAAGTTGCGACTACCGCGATACCGTTAGGTAAGGGCACCAGCATTTTCACGCCAGGTTGCGACTTCAAGGCAGCTTCATCTAGGCGCTTGAGTTTGCCACTCAGATAGGGGCAAATCCTGACTGCTGCATGCAGCATGCCAGGGACACTCATGTCTATACCAAACACTGCGCTGCCATCAACCTTGGACGGTATATCAACTCTTGGTAAGGCGTGCCCCAATAGCTTTAATTGTTGCATCTGTTTCAGCTGCGGCTCAGTTGGGACGGGCAGTTTTGCGGCATCAGCGACCAACGCGCCGAAGGACAATTTTTTGCCACTTACTGTATGCAAGACCTGGCTGTTTTCGGCACTGCATTCACTAACAGGCACGTGCCAGCGTTGGGCAGCGGCTGTCAACAACATTTCGCGCGCGGTGGCACCCGTCTTACGCATGAGGTCGTAGAAAGACTGAGTGCTTTCGCTATTACCGGTGAACATCCAGTTCAACTTGGGATTGCGAAATGCAGGGGCAAAGGCGGCAGTTTCCAGCTTGATATTGTTCCAGTCGGCACCAAGTTCATCTACCAGAATGGCTGGTAGAGTGGTGCTGATACCCTGGCCAATTTCTGCCTGCGATACCATGATGGTGACTTCATTGTCCGACGTGATACTGATCCAGCTACCCAGGCTGACTTTCTGTGTTGTTGCTTGTAACGGCAATTCGTCAAAAATCTTGGCGGCTAGGGCAGGCAGGTTAAAGCCCAGCACCAGCGCACCAGTGCCATTTGCCATTAACTTGATGACATGGCGGCGGGATGGATTTGGCAATTCACTGACTTGTGTGGCGTTGCTGGTTTTCATGGGGTGGCTTTTTATGTATTGGTGCTGGTTTCGCTGGCCAACTTCACCTGGTAATGGCGCATTTCTGGCATGAACGAAATGTAAGGGCGCACCAGTGCGAGAAAGTTTGTGAAGTCCTTGCTCTTGCGAAATCCATCAATATGGCCGGAGACACTATCCCACTGTATTCGCACGATATAATCAGTCAGTGCATCCTTGCATTGCGACACCTCTACCCCCAGACAATGGGGTGATAATCGCAATATCGCCATCGCCTGCAGGTAGGCATGTTCAAAATCGCCGCATAGGGTCTCGTCTTTTAACTGATAGCGCAGGTATTCAATAATCATGTCGCGGGCTTTCTGATAGGAAGTGAGCATTGCATTTCAATATGGAATCTCAGGATTATTTGCTGCTGCCTGGCAGAGATGCCGGGATAGTGGCTGGCGGTAGCGATATGGCCAGGCCAACCAGCATGGCCCAGCAATGGGACTTCAGTGATCTGGACAGACCCTGCAAACGTTTTTCCCAAGCTGGAAAAAGTTGCGCGTAGCAGGCATTTGTCCTGTCTTTTTCATAGTCGTCATGAGCAAACCAGATACCTTCGGTTGTCGCCAAACCTGTGGCCTTGAGGTAGTCTGGAAAAGTTTTTTCTACCAGCACCTGGCGAGCGCTCTCTTCAACCGCTATCAGAAAAGCCAATGAAGTTTCCACATCCTTTCTGTTACCGATATGGTCTACATGACCACCGACAAAGATGTCGAAATCATAGTCCAGCGCTTTTTTGTTGGCGGCCATGGTGCCAGCTATATCCGTACTGACACTGAGCTTGGGATAGGGGGCATAACCGGGATACACCACGTCCACCCACATCAGTATTTTTTGACGTGGAAGATAGAGGAAGATATTACCTGGCGTATGGTTTGGACCAGGGTAGAAAAGTTCAATTTGCTGGTTGCCTAGCTCTAGTAGATAAGTTTGATCAAAACTAATATCTGGCACGGGGCGCCTTGGGTCATGCAGCATTTCCAGACTACGCCTGGTTTCTGCCTGCGCAATGATGTGAGCGCTGGCTGGAAACAACTTGGCAGCACCAATATGGTCCAGATGATCATGGCTGTATATGATGTGTGTGACGGGTAAGGTCGTGACTTCGGCAATTGCTTGCAGATATGCCTTACCCAAAGTGGGTAGAGGATCAACCACGATCACGCCCTTGTCGCTGACGACAAAAATAGTGGCATAGGCAGTATCAGACACAAAATACACGCCATCACCTATTTGTTTCAACTCATACGCTTTACCTGTTTGCGCGGCAGCAAATCCGATTGAACAATTAAGCAAGCCAATGAAAATCAACAGCATAGGGCGTGTGACTCGCAAGATGGCTGCTATTACAAGATGCTTGTGCGGTAAGACATTGGATGGCATGAATAAATCACTTTCCGATCTTGATTAATACCGGGTTGAAATTGGCATTCTGCAAATTCTATGACGCATGGCATATATTTACTATTACGCACAATTTTGTAACCAGTTTTTTGCAACAATCAGGAAAAGCATCTGCCATTGGATCATCTTCAAAGCTAAAATTTTGTAGCTCATTACAGGAGGATCATCATATGCATGGCAATCTTTTAGAAAACGTGTTGAATCAAGAAGTAAAGCGCACCAGCCAGGCTTTTGTGGGTTTTCTTTGTGGGGCAGCATTTGCTGCCATGGGCCTGATATTTATGGCGTTGCGCCACCTCCAGCATGGCCGATTTTCTGACTTCACCAGGAGATAGATTGAGATGTAATTCAGCAGCTCTTTTTCTGCCTCATGCAGAAAAAGAGCTACTGCGTTATGCTGCTTGTCAGGTTGGCCCCTTGGGCCTACCGCAAGGATCAGACCTATCCTGTCGTTCGAATAAGTCTGGAATACATAATCTTTTAACGGACGGGGTAAGAGAACATGAAAATATACCGGATCTCCATCCTGTACAGCATTGATCGTTTTTTGTTTGGCTTCTGCAAAGCTGCTGGCCGCTGTTGATGTCACTGTGACTTCTCCAGGTAAGCAGCGATAACTCTCGCTTGCGATACCCCTGTTCAACACATTATTGTTGCCAGTGAGATTCCCCCGATATACGTAGCAGTCTGGTTGGCGATAATCATATTCCAGGCTTCATGCCGCAGGGTAGGAATAACAAAGCCCAACTCCAGCTTGGCTTTGATTTTTTCCAGCAGAAGTCGATTAATTTTTTTTGTTATCCAAATTGGCGATGATATTTTTTTTAAGTTCATTGCTGATGCTGAGCAGAGGTTTCATTCGTCCGGAATTTTTTTGCTCTGCTGCATTACTTCCTGTAGATTAGCCTTAATTTCTGCAATGACCTGTTGCTTGGATAGCTCTGCTGCCGCATGATGCTGGTGATTGCTTGCGGCGTGTTCCAATCCCAGTGCGGTTAATATTCCTACGACTATCATGATAGGGAACGCAAAAAGCTTAGTGTGACTTTGGGCTAGCGTTATAATTTTTTAGAATTTCTATCTGCGGTGGAAGGGATGAAACATTGTGAAAACAGTCAGACTACCAATGCGACTGGAAGACTGTCCAGTAAAAACTACTACAGACGTTATTGCGGGTAAATGGAAAACACTGGTCCTGTATTACCTGAAAGATGGGCCGATACGGTTTGGTCAGTTAAAACGCCTGACTCAGGGTGCAACGCACAAAGTGTTGACCGAACAATTGCGAGAACTGGAAAATGACGGTATCGTCACCCGCATAGAAACACTGGGCAAGTCATTGAAAGTGGAATACTCTCTTTCAGAATATGGGCAGACTCTGGCACCTATTCTTGGTCTGATGGCAACGTGGGGTACAGAATTCAAGGCGCGACATGGGCAGGCTGACGGGATGGCAATGCTTGATACTTCAAAGTCAGAGTCTATGGAACAAATCTTTGTTGAGCATGAACTGAAAAGAAAAATCTAGACACTGTACGTCGGTGTTTTGAATCTTTTTGCAAAGTACCCTGAGAGTACACGCATCTGCCAACGGTATTTAGCTCTGATACAGATATTGTTAAGTTTGAGGCAAAAAGAAAAAAGCCCTTGATCATCAAGGGCTTTTTTATTGTTCCTGGCGGAGAAGGGGTCCGCCTGCCGGGTTTGACATGCCGTGACAAGGAAAGACATTTTTCATTAATAAACAAAGAGTTATATAATTAATTCAGTTCTTGGCATTTGTTGTCACAATCTGACACTACCCCATGTTAAGGGGGGTAGAATGGTGGGTATCAGACTGTGGCGGAGACTTTATGCGAGCGACCAAAAAGCTCAATGCCTTGCAGATCGCAAGGCTGACCCAGCCGGGCTATTACCCTGACGGCGGCAATCTCATTTTACAAGTGACCGGGACCGGTGCGAAGAGCTGGCTCTTTCGCTATAACTATCTTGGCAAGCGCCGCGAGATGGGCCTCGGACCTCTTCGCCTGGTGTCGTTGGCCGATGCGCGGGCCAAAGCCATGCAATGTCATTTGCAGCTTCTGGACGGCGAAGACCCGATTGAAATACGCAATACGGAATCAAGCAGACGACGCATTGCCCTCGCCAAAGCCGTGACGTTCCGGCAGTGCGCGGAACGGTGTATCGAGGACAAACGACCAGAATGGAAAAATGCCAAACACGCGGACCAATGGATCAACACGCTTGAAACCTATGCTTATCCGTACATTGGCAATCTGGATGTGCAGACCATTGACACCAGCCTCGTCCGCAAATGCCTTGATCCAATTTGGACGACCAAAACAGAGACGGCCACGCGTGTACGCCAGCGGATTGAAACTGTCTTAGATTGGGCAAAAGTCCACGGCCACCGTAACGGCGATAACCCGGCAGCATGGCGTGGGCATCTTGATGCTGTATTAGCTGCGCCTCGCAAGATCGCTAAGGCTGAAAATCATGCAGCGCTGCCTTACGCGAATATTCGGCCCTTCATGAAAAAACTTCGTCAGCGTACCGGTATGACTGCACTTGCTCTGGAATTCACTATTCGCACGGCTTGTCGCACGAGTGAGGTCGTGAATGCCCGCTGGGCTGAGATCGACCTACATGCGGGGCTTTGGACTATTCCCGCTGAACGCATGAAGGCTGCGATAGAACATACAGTTCCTCTTGATGTTCAGAGTGTGGGGCTGCTAAAACGCGCCCGAACACTTGGACAAGATAATGATTGGGTATTTCCTGGCGCGAAAAGTGGCAGACCGCTGAGTAACATGGCGATGCTGGAACTTACGCGTGGCATGGCTGAGACAGATGCCACGGGTGCACCGATTACAGTGCACGGCTTCAGGTCTACTTTCCGGCAATGGGCCGCAGAATGTACATCTCACCCGCGTGAAGTAGCCGAACATGCTCTGGCTCACCGCCTACCCGACAAGGTTGAGGCCGCATATCAGCGCGGGACGATGCTGGAGAAACGGCGACGACTAATGGTTGATTGGAGTGAGTTCATCTCTTAGTTTTATAAATGGCACTGTGTTAGAAACTCAAGCAGCCATTTCTGAAAAGATGCTGCTTAAAGCTGAATACCCGGCCAAACCGTCACCACGCTGCTTTTGTCCAACCTCGCCTACACGTGTGACTTCGACTGGTGTTTTCCCTAGTCGCTCTGCAACGGCGATTGGGCATACTACGGTTGTGTTCTTATGCGAGCAGTATTGTGACGAGCCAATTGAGCATGATCTGTTGTTTTGTGATCGGGACTGTCGGGGTGATTTTGAAAGTGAAGGCGACGCGAATTTAGACAGACCCAAGTAGCTTATCTGCCATTTGCCAAAAAGTACATATGAGCTATTTTAGCATGATTAACTTAAAAGCAATATTTCAATTGATATATCGGCTTATTTTTAAATCATTAATGTATTATTGAGCTAATATAAATTTAGTTAAAAAATTGTATTTACAGTAAAGAATTTGGACACCCAATTAACATCTTTGATGCGCTGTTTATAACGTGCTTTGGAATTATGTTCGCTGACTCCTAGCTCCAAAAAGAGGAGATTCGAAATGCCTGATTCATTTGATGATTTGATAAAAGTGATCGTGAAATTAACGCTGTTTTTTAAACGATGCTGAGAATAGCTATCCTGAACGGCTTGTTGTTTAAATTTAATTTGAAAAGCTACATTGAATATGAGCGATATTAAAAAATTCCTTCCAGAAGGAACCTCGTGGTTAAGGGCTGCTGTTTCTTCGATTCCCGTCGCAGGTAGCGCTCTAGACCATCTTTTGTTCGATAAAGCCGATGCAATTCGGATGAGGAACATGGAGGCGGCAGTTGCCGCCATTTCAGATGAAGTACAAAAGCTGGGTGAAGGGGTAATTGACAAAAATTGGTTCTCTTCTGATGAGGCGCTTGCTGCATTCAAAATATTGTCTGAAAAAGCGTCTTATGAGCCAGACCAAGCGAAAATTGATGTTCTTGGTCGGTTAGTGGCTACATGCGGGACAGTTGAGCATGCTGGCGACATAAGGAAACTTTCCGTTTTAGAACATCTAGCTCGTCTTTCATATGTCCAGATTAAGTTGCTTTCGGCTATGTCGGCAATACCTCCGCAGGCGAAGAAATTCTCGGCCGGAGGCATTGAGCAGACAGTTACCGCGGTCTGGATAAATGATGTAGTAGCTAAGCTCGAGAGCGCTCCTTCATTCTGGCAAGGAGTACTCAACCTCCCTCAGGAGTTAGAGGTTCTGGAGTCATTAAATACTGTAAGAAGGTCCCAGTTATTTGCTTCTGACGAGCTAGGCTTTACGTTGACGGCAATAGGTGTATTGGCCGCAACTTATGTTAAATCAGCAGGGGTTTAGGTAAGAAATCGAAACTACTACATCCCAAACCATACAAGATCATCCAAATGTTCACATTGAACATTTATCGAGAACGATCAGTGTTACGCCCTGAGCCACTTGGAATACGTGATTTAGTAGCAGGTAGATTTTGAGTATCACTTTCGCCTTCACGATTTTCAATTGTTTTTTCTGCATTCTTTGAGGCCGCTTTGAATACCGTAGAAACCTCCGGTAGGTTCAGGTACTTCCTCTGCTTCGCTTCCTCAAAGTGTTCCGTTAGCTTCCCATCCATCTGAAGAACAGCCTGATCACGCACCAAGTGTCCTATTGGCTGCATAGCCCCGCCATCCCGCTCCCGCTCTCTTTGCTGACGCTTGGTGTCACGCATGAGTGCCGTCACCTCCCGCTTGTCCACGGCATCAAGGGCTATAACCTTCCGCTCCACGTCTTGGCTTTGTAATTTCTGCCGCAGATCAAGAGACTTTTGCTCCTGACGCTGTTCCTCTTTCAGCAACGACCGGTCCTCAAGGTAGCGCTGCGTTTGCCGTGCGTCGGCGTGTCGCGCCAGTAATCTCTGCAATTGGGTGACACCGCTCACGCGTCCGAGAAAAGCAGCAAGCCCAGTCGGGCGATTGTCGAGGCGACTTTGCCTCACTTCTCGCATATTTCGTTGATGCCGAAGGCGTAGCTCATCTCGTTCCTGGCGATGCTGATCCCGCAGATGTCCGCGTAGTTTTGCCTGCTGTAAAGACAGTGCTGTAACCTCATCAGTGACTGCCTGTCTTCGGCGCTGCTGTGCGTATTTAAGCGCCGCCAACTGGGTTCCATAGTGTTCGGCGTCAAGGGATTTTTCAATGACCCGGCGATGGGCCTCTACCAGCTTGCATGCCTCCTCTGTACTTGGCAGAGAGGCTAAAGGAAATTCATCCTCCAGATAGACCTTCAGGTCCCTCACACGTATGCTTCGGTCGTCAATCTTCCTTGCAAGCGAATGCGTACCCCCATAAAGGTCCACCAGAACATAGCCCCGACGCCCATGCGAAAGAAGGTACCCCCGCTCTGTCAACGCCTTTACAAAGGTTTTTGGATCATCGCTATGCCGCCACGCATCGGTAACGTACTCGGTATGCTCTGCCTTGGATATGCCAGTGCGACGCTCCTGCTCTTTTTCATACAGGGATATTTGGCCTATTTTTCTGGATTTATCATATCCTGACGGTAATTGCAGATTGTGGTCCAGTGCAAAGCCGCGCGTTACCCGCATCAGCTTGTCATGATCGAAGGCCAGATGAACGGCCTTTTGATTGTCAGCGTCAATGCGTGACCAAGCCACATGACAATGCTCCCGCCCATATTTCGTATGAAAGACGATGGCGCGGGGCTGGTCAGCAAGTCCGAGCATGTCCTCAGTACGCCGGATATAGTCCATATACTGCTCGCGGGTGAGCGCTCCTTGCTCAGGATCAGGATTGATGGAAAGACTGTAGAGATACTTCTTACACTTGGTCAGCGTATCTGCCTGAACCTGCCACTCTTTGAATGCACCGTGCAAGTCCGCAGCCACAGCTCCGCGCAAGTGCACAAGTTCTGTGAGTTCGTTATCGTGCGCATTCATCAAGTGAGTTGCCAAGTCCTGGCCCCCGCCTCGTTGCGATGCAAAGGGGATCATGGCCGACGCCCCAGGACAGCCATAAGACAGCTTCTGATCTCGATTAATTCATCACGGCAGGCATTTAGCTCTGTTGTCTGTGCCAGTCCGCCACTGTCCTCCAAAGTCCGCAGGCGGTCATTGATGCGCCCGGCCTGAACAAGTAACATGGCGGCGGCTTGTTCATCGAGTGGCGAGTGCCGCCGCGCATGCGGTGCGGCCTGGTTGAAGATAGCTGCCGTGATGAAGGCATTGATGGATAGACCGGAATTCTCTACACGTGCACGGAACTCATCGCGCAAGCTTTCAGGCGGGCGATAAGAGATGGGCGCTTCGCGCTTGTGCTTCGGTTTGTCCATCGTCACACGATAATCGAGGAAACGAACAAATCTCCTCGTCTCGTCCACGCGGCGTCCAGCATGGCGACGAATAAGCGATGAGATATCAAAGGTAGAGCGGCAGTCTTCCTTTGAACGGCCACGGTGCCGGGACACCGTTCGCGGTCCACGGGTGCGAACACCCTGGTCGTGGTCCACGGGCGCGAAAGCCGTGGTCGAGGGTGGCAGCGGGCTATGAAATGCCCCTCCGCGATGAAGTCCAGAAGAGAGCCGCAGTCTTTCTGGGCGTGATGCACCGGCGAAACGGGGCGACTTCCAGCGACGAAATCATCCAAAGATGATGCAGGACCGGAAGTTCCGAAAGGGGTCTGCGGGAAACGTCCGGTTTCCCCAGCAAGGTGAGCGTGGTAGTACCACGCACACCTTGTGGTTTGAAGCTTTGTCTTTTGCTCTCTCATCTTTTCAGGTTAATAGCTGAAAGATTAAGGAGAAACTAAGGTCGTACAGATTGAAGATCTAGCATACCACTGCTATACGTTACAATCTGCTTTGGCATGTCGTAGCCCCATAAAAGTCTTATGAAGATGCCTATTGATGTGTTCTCATACTCGTCCAGAATGGTATTGAAATCAGGTCATGTTGTGGAGCCATGGTTTCACCCACGGACTTACGTACAGGATTAGATGTCAGTAAAGATGTTGAGATAAAGACACCAAGAGCATCTTCAATAAAACTATTCATAATTCGCAACAAGTCGATCATTTCAGGAATTAAAAGTGGAATTGCTTCTTTTATATCGGTGGCGCCGCATTGCTGAAACATCCAGTGCTGTGCAATTGCATCTGCACTAGCGTAAAAGGTATTTCCTGTTTGCTCACCAAAATAAATTGAATCATCAGCCCAATCATCTTGAGGCGTCACAAATGGTTTCCACTCTGAAAACGTAGGGAAATGGAAGCCGATAACGTTTCGCAAGTCAGCGAGCCATTTAGCTGAGTTAATGGCCTTGTTTAATTCTTTTAGACGAACTGGACCGTTCGTCATGTTTGGTAAGATGGCATTCCTTAAAGTTACAGCAACTGCTTTGCTTCGTAATTTGAGATTAGCCTCCCATATTTTTGAAGATGCCATCCTAAAAAAAAAGAGCGCCTGAGAAATCTCCGGAAGCAAACGTGCAGTACGCATATCCTCGTGTTTTGGCAAGGAAAAACCAATAATTTTCTGAAGGGAAATAAGTTCATTGAACATATGCCCCAGTAGATAGTACGTATAACGATCCTCTTCAGAAAGCCTCCGTATTGCGTCTAACGGTATATTGATCTCGAACATTTTCACGGATTGGTTCGTCATTTTTTATCCCTTCAATTGACTGCATAAATATCTGTACGGTAATACGCAGGGTAATTACCCCACACGTATTCATAAATATTAACTTACTCAATAGTATTCGGAGTGGAGGGCGCGAGGATTTTTAAGATTTTGAGCCGCTAAAATGATCTTTCCTAAACCAACGGAGAAAAATCATGACTGCATTCGCCAAAGACTACATGCACGATGTTCCACGCGGGGATACAATCCGACCATTGCGGATGCAACGCATACCGCAAGCCTGCTGGATGCCTCTAGAGGATATCCAGAAAAGCGAATTCCTGAAATATCATCCACGCAATCCGGGGAAAAAGATATTAATAGGCGCTTTGGGTGATCAACTCATCGGCATTGAAGATGACCGCCACTTGGCCACAATCGCAAATTCCCGTTCGGGGAAATCCGTAGGATTAGTCAGTAATTTGTTCTTCTACCAAGGGAGTATTCTTGCGACTGACCCGAAGGGTGAACTGGCCTTACTGACGGCTAGGGCGCGGGAGAAGCTGGGCCAGAAAATCCATGTGCTGGACCCGTTCAAGGTCACAGGCGATGCCACTAACCAGTGGCAGGCATGCTATAACCCTATGGATGTTCTCGATGCGGATAGTCTTACATTTTTGGAAGACGCAGCTTTGATTGCCGAATCCATCGTCGTCCAGACTCCCGGCACCAAAGACCCGCACTGGGATGAAAGTGCAGAGCACTTTATTGAAGGACTGATTATTCACGTCGCGACCGCTCCGCAATACTTGGGTATGCGGAACCTTGTCACGGTACGTCGCCTGGTAAGGAGGGCACTCAATAAACCCAAAGGCGCATCACCTGAAACGCATCCTGCTCTGTTCAAGGAACTGGAGGACAACGCGGATGATCTCATGCAGAATGATGATCTGACGGTTATTGGGGAAGCGTTGTTCGCAGCAGCAACATCCTTCTATAACAAAACTGATAGCGAATTGGCGGGTGTGTACTCCACAATTGGCCGTCATACGAAATTCCTCGACTATCCGGCCTTTCGCAATACGCTTCAGCGCAGCGATTTTTCGTTGCGAGACCTGAAGGCGAAACCGGAAGGGGTAAGCGTTTATCTCTGCTTCCCCGCAACGCGGGTGGCCATTTCAAAACGCTGGATGCGCCTGTTCATCAATCAGTTGCTCGATGCGATGGCGTCCGAGAAAACGAAGCCGCAGGCTCCGGTTCTCGTCTGTCTGGACGAATTCCCGGCCCTTGGCTATATGCAGCAACTGGAAATGGCAGCGGGGCTTATCGCATCCTTTGATGTTAAACTCTGGATAGTCTTGCAGGATTGGAGTCAGGGCAGAGCGCTCTATGGCGAACGATGGGAGACCTTTATTGGTAATGCTGGAACGGTCCAGTGTTTCAGCGTTACTGATCTTGCTACCACGCGTTATATTTCGGAGCGACTAGGGAAAACACCAGTCGAAGTCACACGTGTAGGCGAGGTTGGACAAAAGCAGCGTGGTGACGGTTTGGCCGGGTATTCAGAAAGTATCGAACTGCATCCCCTGCTCACTCCCGATGAAGTATCACGTATGTTTGCAAGGGATGATCGGTTAATGCGCCAACTCGTGCTTTATGCGGGCCATCATCCCATGATGTTGCAGCGGGTTTTGTACTACGATAGAAATGGACCGCTCACACCATATATGCGCTAATAAATTATCTTGCCTGCGGCATGGGGTCTATGCCGCTAATCTGCCGTTCACGCTTTCTCCTGAGTAACCGAGCTAAAGCATAATCGCGTGACCATTCTATTGCCAAACAAGCTGGCGAACGTCCTTGTAGATCATTCTTCGTAAAGTCACATTTTTTGCTTTCTATCAAAAGTCGAATGCCACTACGGAATCCTCTTACAACAGCATGTTGAAGCGCCGTCATGCCTTGCTCGTCACGAACATTAGGATTTGCACCTTCTTGTAACACAGCTTGAGTCCACATAAAATCCCGTCGTTTTATTCCTTGAATAAGTAAGGAAGCTTGTCGCCCCTCAATGTCAACAAAACCTAGTTGATATATTATCTGTCTAAAATCTTCAATCTCTTCGTCTTTGAACCGATCGTTTTGAAACCGATAGATCCCTATATCGGCCAGCGTTTGTTCTATTAACCCGAGACTATGTCCTTTGCCCTCACCTACACGGACTAAATATGGTGATGAGTTTTTCAAAAAATTAACAGCTAATTCGACATAATGGATTCGATCAGACGTATCGCCACCACATACAAAAATATGCAGAAGGTTTTTTTTCGTCGCAAGAAACCCATATCCCTTTCGTATCATCTTCGACATGCCATTAGGAACACGTTGATTTATCCCTCGTCTTACACGCCACTCAGTCTTGTAAGTATGTTCCTCAACAGCAATAATAGCTTTCCCTGAATCAACTGTAAATTTAAGTTCGATGGTCTCATCCGGGGTACTCATGTCAGGAATAGTGACGTAGTACCCATCATGGATTTTAGCTAGACTTTCTCTCGCCTTTGCTGGGCCATTTGCCATGAATTGGTGAACCCCACGGGCTTCACCATGGTCGCCATCCAGGTCCTGCAGTTCCTCCTCTGTTAAAAATCCCTTATAGATGAGAAAATTTTTGACCGCATCCATCTTGTGGTCTTCTGGAATTTTTCCATCTGAAACAAGGCGGCGAAAAACCTCATACAAAAATTGTCCCTTACCCTTCTTGAAGAATTTTTTGTTTTCGGGGCACTCCTTTAACTGAGCAAAGAGTTTTGTAATCGGCATGCCCGATGCTCTTTCTTCACGATAGTCATTGAGGCGGGCGCATATTCTGTCGTTCTGCCAATCTTCAAAACTCATAGAGGCTCCCTAAGCTGTGTGAGGATTTCAAGAGGATATCAAGCACGTCGTGCACTTAAAATTTTTCTTGCAAAATTTTATGGAGCGCACATGAACATTATATTCAATTCCCCAATCAGCAGTAATCCTTCCACAAAAAGCGGCCATGACAAGAATGGAAACATCTTCTTTGTCGTGCGACCGCGTGAACTCACTCCGTTCCGCGCAAAAATGTCCGACCGGTTCACAAAAGGCGTGATTGACACCCTAAAGGCGATCTTCGCCCTGGGCTTGCTCTACCTGTTCTCGGAATCCAGGTTGTCTCTGGAATCGGCGGCAATATTCGTTGCTGAGATATTCATCTTCGGTTGGTTGGTCTCGCAAGCGTTCCGGAAAATGCTGCGCCAGACAACAACGATCAAAATGACCCAAGAGGCCATTAGCCTCAGACGTTGGTGGGGCTGGCAGCACTTTGACCGTGCAATAGAGCATCGTTTCATATTGATCGATCACAACCTCACCCGTGAAGAGGCGATACGGAACGATTTTGAGGGGCGGGAGAAGCAAAAGGAAGGGAAGGTCATCAAGGCGGCTGTGTACTACGGTCAATCCGCTCACGTGGTCCTGCTTTATGCAGGCCAACGTATCGACTTGCTGACTGTCTACGACAAGGCACGTGCTGCCGATGTCGTTATGCGACTCCAATACTGTGATCGCGAACTTGATGCTGATGGCGGGAAGAACTCTAGTCATCACGAAGGCGCTTGGACCACCGACACACCTGGAGGGCTGAAATTATGACACTCAATAATCCGTTGGTGCTGGTCGGTGCAACCGGCCTCGCTTTGCTCCTGCTGCTGATTGGCGGCGGCGTTGCGCTGAAATTCTTGGTCTGGGCGTTCGGCGCGACGATACGCCTATCGCTCAACCTGATCAAGGCTCTCAGCGCCGGACTAATAAAGGTTACTGCGTTCGCCGCTACTGTCATCTGGCGGCTTATCCGCGAGGCATCACAGTATACGTTCGAGCTGATCATTACAGCCATTCTGGAGGCCGTGACACCGCTCTTGAAGAAGCTCCGCGCCACTATCTACGGGCACCGGGATGAGATGCGCGAGAAGCGCAAGGCGCTCATGGCATCTATTTCAAATCCAGACCTCATAGAGTCCCAGGTCAAGGACATCAACCCGGTGCCGATGTCCTCCCGTGTCGAGCCAGTATTGGGAAATGCCGTCGCGCAACCCAGCGACGCCGAATACCGCAACGCGGTCGCAGTACTGGGACTGGACGCAGTTTCAAACTTTACCTCCGTCGATTTGAAGCTGCGGTACAGCAAACTCATTAACAGTTTCAGCAGCGAAGAAGCCGAAACGGCGAAAGCGATGACCGATCAGGTCAAGACCGCACGTGATGTCATCAAGAAGGTACGTGGGTGGATTTAATAAAACAGGAGAACGACATGAAAAAGATTTTAAATTGGATCGGAGCGACGATGATTGCCTTGTACATCGGCGCGTTTTTCCGGGCCTATATCGAAGACCATGAGGTGACGGCTAACGATCAGACCGTACACTTCCAGTGCGTAGCGGCTACTGGCGAGGACGTTCCATGCAATGACAGGGACGTTCAGTTCATCATGTTGAACGAGAACAACTATGTCCGACAAAAATAACCCTATTTCCGGCAAGGCCTTGCCCGTAAGTCCTCAGTTCAACGAGCATAGCAGCAAGACGACCGGGTCTGATACGCCCACAACACCACCAATAGTTTCTCCTGTCATTCTGGAGGCCATCCGCAGGCATACTGAGAAACTGAACTATGAGATGACGACAAAGCTCGGTCGGCTCCAACAGGAGCAGATCGCAGATCGCGTCGCGGCCAAAGACCATGCCGCTCATCGCGTCGATCCGGACAATTTTTCCGGTGACAATGCGCCCCAAAAACTGGTAAGCAAGGAAGATGTCCGGCAACAGACGAAGGGCATCCTCACTAACGAATCGGAGAAGGGCAAAGGGCTTTAGCGAATGACACCAAAGCTTCTCATGGAAGAACCGTACACGCGGACGGTGGTTGATCCCACCGGCCACGCGCATGAGATCACCTTAAGCGGATGGTACTGGGCTTGCCTCGACTGGCTGCATGCGGAAACCGATTACACCGATGCCGAAATCATTCGTCTGTCTTGGGATGGCGCGAAGCAAATGGAAGCCGAGGGGACAATGCGCCGCCCTGGCGATCTGGCCTTTGAATTTTCTGAATCTCTTCGCCTGACTATCTGGATCGCCACATGGGGATTGATAAACAAGGCCCAAGGCCTCTCCAACGACAATTGGGGATAAGTAGTGACACCACCAAAGCTTCTCATGGAACAACCGTACACGCGGACGGTGGTCGATCCCACCGGCCAAGCGCATGAGATCACCTTAAGCGGATGGTATTGGGCCTCACTGGATTTTCTTCATGATGACGTGAAAATTAAGGATTCGGACATCATCGCAAAAGCTTGGCGAAGTGCAAAAAAGATGGAAGCCGAGGGGACAATGCGCCGTCCCGGCGATCTCGCGCATCAATTCGCGGAATCATTCCGTTTGCTGATCTGGGCGACCGTCTGGGGCTATCTCAACAAGTCCTGGGGACTGTCTAACGACAATTGGGGCTAGTATTGAAAGCAGATCGTGCGGTCTCCTGACAGAAAAAATCAATCTGCGCTAATAGTACGTATTCTCATCAGGACAGGAAAAAGCCCTGTCCACCGGGTGAGTGGCGCGGGTGCATGCAAATTGATCGTCAACATACGCCGCGCAATCCCTATATCCTTCTGCAAATCGGAAAAGCGTCTGGGGCCTTCCAAAAGAAAATGAATCAATACTGTTCGCCAGCAGCCACCAAGAATTTTTATGGCCATCTCAAGGGGGCTGCATCGTTCGCTATTACAGGCATTTCCATGTGAGATTAGCCGTAAGGAAATCTAGGTTCTCCAGAGGTAAAGCTTGGCGGTGTTACCACGGTCTGCCTTGACCCATTTCGGAATTGCTCAACATCATGACCGGATATTCCTTGGAATTGAACTTGCAGAACCCTGGGCTCTGCCCATTCACCGTTTACGCCAAATGTGACCTTGCCCATGACGGTATCAAACGCGGTGCTTCGTGCGTATGCAGCTAAACGTGCATCATCGAAATCGCCTGTTGCTTCAACGGCCTGAGCGACAACCTGCATCTGGGCATAAGCAAGCGGTGCCATGTAGTGCCCCAAGGGATCAACGCCAGCTACAACGGATCGTGCCTGATAAATATTCAGAAATTGCTGCACGCCGGGGAACATCATCTTGGGAACCGGCTGCCAGTATTCGTAATTCACAAAACCATTGAGCAACGGGCCAAGCGCAGTTTTTACCGCCGTGTTCTGAGGGCCGATCATGCCGCCGCCGACCATCTTTGGGCGGAATGGGTGTGCATGAATGGTTCGCACAAGACCTATTGAATCAGCGAGGTAAGAGCAGAGAAATAGTAAATCGCACTTGCTTTTGGCAACGGCGTCGATGACAGGCGTAAAATCCTCGGTCGTCAACGGATAAGTAGCTTCATGGACGATTTGAAAGCCGTATTTTTTGGCGTTGGCCTTAGCGCCGAGGATAGGATTGCGCGAGAATTCAGCATCCGCAGACAACAGCGCCACGGTTGCAGGTCGAGGGGTCTGCTCTGCGGCCAAAGCAAAGAATCCTTCGGTCAATGCGGCGTTGGGGTCTGGGCCAGTTGGGATCATGGCAAAATAGTTCGGGTAGTTCAGCGTGTTGTTAACGCCAAGGCCCATCAGTCCAACGAAAAAACGTCCTCGCGCTATCATTAATGGCATGGCCGGAAGTATTGTGTTTGTACCGTAACCACCGATGACAAGATCAACCTTGTCTTCGTCCATTAGCTTTTCGTAGATTGCGGCAACGCTTGATGCATCCGCATGATCATCATAGCGGACAAATTCGACAGGGCGACCAAGCAAGCCACCCTGTCGATTAATGTCTTCCCGCCAAATCTCATGAGCAAGCTGTGCCGACCGGCTGTTATCTGCGACGGGGCCAGTGAGCGACAAACAATACCCAATACGAATGGGCTGTGAATTGGCGGGCATATTGATCCTCTACTTGGCGTGAGTAGCGAGAAGTTGCAGCTCCCAAGCCAAGGCAACGGCACTACCGCCGCCATGTTCAAGAACGACTTGCGCGACGCCAGCGGCGGTCTTTTCACGCGCCCAATCACGTTGCCATTCGCCCAAGACGGCCATCCATGTGATAGGAACGGCACCAGCCTGAACCATACGGCGAACGGCCATGTCGTGCGCTTCCAATGACACGCCACCCGAAGCATCTGTAACGATGAATACGTCATAGCCTTCGCCAAGCGCCTGTATCGCGGGCATAGCAAGACAGATTTCAGTGTAGAGCGCGGCCAGAATAAGTTGCTTACGCCCACTCTTCTTCACAACGTCGGTAACTTTCGGGTCTTCCCAAGTGTTGATGAAGGTGCGGTTAATCGGCTTTTGGTCAGGGAAAACATCTTGCAGTCCCTTGATGACATAGCCGCCGCGTTCTTCAATCACCGTCGTAAGGATCGTCGGCACATCAAAAACCTTAGCCGTTTTGGCGAGGCCGATGACGTTGTTGATAATCATCGTCGGTTCGTGACTGTTCAAATTGGTAAATTGGTAGGGCTGGTGGTCGATCAGTACGAGGATGCTGTCTTCGGGACGAAGCAAGGCATCAAGACCTGTTTTTGCGACTTTAGACATAGAAAACTCCCTTGATTAAGTTAGGTTGGATATAGGCTTTGTTGTGTGGAAACGCTCAAGCACCCACGGGATCGAGAAAGACATAGAGGGAATGGATGCGTCCTTTCTCGAAATGGGCAACATCCGTGCCGGTAACGGCAACAGGGCCGTTAGCTGGACCCGAGCGCCATTTAAGACGCCCGATATTGTGGTGACCGACGGCGGGGCCAACGGCACTAAAGCCAAAGTTCGGCGGCAGGCTGGAAAGCAAACCAGTTACGGCCTCATTGATAGCAACATGGCCTTTAGCTTCTGCACCGGGTTCATACAGAACAGCGTCTTCGGCATAAAGTTGGCGGATTGCCTCAAAACGCCGCTTGGCGTCACGTTCGCCAAACACGCTGTTAAGGTTCGCCTGCATGAGGCGATCATAATCGATGGAGTCTACCTGCGCTTGATTAGTCATTTTTCACTCTCCTGATTAAAAACTTACAGTCTTCCCGCACGTTGCAATTGCTTACGGACATTCTCGATGTTCTGTTCTCCGCTCTTGAGTGTTGCGGCGCTCGTATGTACCGAATAATTTCCCATCACGAGGTCATGCGGATGCGGCACCGCTGAACCCAATACAAATTCGGTATCAGCTTCCGCATGAAAATCGATTGCGTCATTCGATGACTCGAAAATCACAAGCTCACCCGCATTGATCTTCTCAACCGTTTGCAATTGGCCTGAATTAAGCGCAACCCAACCGACGGTATGACCCACTGGTGGTTCGTAGCGCCATGTCTCGCCAGCCTTTAATTGGACAGCGAGATAATTCATAGATGCTGGTGCTTTGAGCGCACTGGTGATGCCCTGATATGTTCCCAAGAGAACACGCACCGGGCCTACAGTTTTTATCTCTTCTGGTGACTGATAGATGTTTTCTACTGGCCCGAGTTCCTGATCGGATGGCAACGCTACCCAAAGCTGGAAACCACGAGTATGTGTATCTTCTGGGCCGCCAGCGTGCCATGCGCCATTTGCGGCCTTGAACCATTCAATACCACCTGCGGATAAAGTGCCGGTTGCACCATTGGAATCTTCATACCAAACACTGCCCTCAAACAGATAGGTCAGCGTGGCGATACCTGAATGGGGATGCAAAGGTAGCACCATTGCACCGTTCATCTCGAAAATATCGAGAAAGACAAACGGTTTCAATGCTTTTCCCAAATCACCCGGACTCATTAATCGAGTGATTGGCCCATGCGAATGCTCATGGGTTCTATGAACAATTTTGCGCGGTGTCAGAACGTTCTCGTTCTTTGGTGACGGAGCAGCACTGTCTGTCTGCGACATTATGCAGCCCTCCTTGCGTCTAGAGCAGCGATCTTTTCTTTGGCCTTTGCCAACGAATCCGCACGCTTTTCGGCACCCATGCCTACGCCTTCGATGAGAACCACTTCAACATCAGTAATGCCGACGAAGCCGAGAACCGCCCGCAAATAAGTTTCCTGATAATCCATTGCCTTCATCGGGCCTTCGGCATACATGCCGCCGCGCCCCAAGACCAACACAGCCTTCTTGCCTTTGAGTAAGCCCTCAACGCCACCAGCACCGTATTTAAAGGTCAGGCCAGCCCGTGCGATATGGTCGATCCATGCCTTCAAGACAGAAGGAATGTTGAAATTGTACATCGGCGCTTCAAGAACGATGATGTCGCTGGCGACAAGCTCGGCAATCAGTTCCCGCGACAAAGCCAGTTCTGGCGCATTAGGGTTGGTGTACATATTATCGACAAATACCGGCGCAATATGCGGTATAGGGTTTTGAACTAAATCACGGTGAATGACTTTTGCACCAGGATGGGTCTTCTTTAGCTCATCCATGGCAGCCGCCCCGATTTCCCGGCTGACGGAATTATGAAGATTGCTGCTGGAAGCAATGTGAAGGATGGTTTTCATGGAGCAGGCCTTTCTTGCCATAAGTTCTTAATATTTCTATAGTAATATATAGTAACTACCTAAAAGCCCGCAAGGAGGCACATTCATGACACCTAGTAAAAAGAAGTTGCCTGAGCATACTTGCGCAGATGTGCGCCGTGTTGTGGATCGAATCGGGGACAAATGGAGTCTCTATCTTATCGGCACGCTAAATGAAGGACCAATGCGCTTTAATGAACTGAGGCGCAAGGTAGAAGGAATTTCCCAGCGTATGCTGACTTTGACTCTGCGTGGCCTAGAGCGTGATGGACTGGTACAGCGCAAGGTTTATCCAACAAATCCGCCAAGCGTCGAATATACTTTAACCGACCTTGCAGATACCCTGCTTGAACCAGTGCTGGGTTTGGTCGCGTGGGCGAAGGAAAACACCGGGGTCATCCTGCAAGCACAGGAAAAGTACGATAAGAAGAATGCAGACTGAAAGGATGCGGGAGATGCTACTCGCAACATAATTAGTCATTGTTTACGGCTGTTGCACAGTGTTCAACTAAGAGAGTGCCGCTATGGATACATTAAAGGTGATGGGTAATTACTTCTTACAAGGAGAACACCCTATAGAGCTTATTAAATTATTAGCTACAATTTTAACTGCCTACTTCACTGTTACTTGGTCGTTAAAGCGATTTTTAAAAGAGAAAAAGTGGGAAAAGAAATCAGAGGCTTACTCACGCATCATGGAGGCTCTACATCACTTAAAGCGAATTCAACTGTTGTATCTTGATGATGAATTAGAGCGAACAAAAATTGATGAAAAAAAGATGGCAGAAATTAATCTGCAATCTAAACAAGCCAGAAATGAAGTAGAAAAATATATAGATATAGGTAGGTACTATATTTCTGACGAAGCGATTGCTGCTTTAGAGAAAATGCACAGCGTTCACGAAGAGTGTGTTGATGAATGGAACAGTGGCGCGGCAATGCTCGAGGAATTATATAAAAAAGAATTAAGTGCTGTAAAAAACTGTTTAGATACAATTAGAGCAATAGCCATAAAGGAGGTTCACAAATAAACGGGCTTTGTCTGAATTGTATTTTTTTATCTAATGGGTGAACAGCCATGAAGCCACAAAATTTTGGAATCGGTGGAAAGTCGCCGATGTTTCTTCTCATCATCCGTGCCAGAAAGCACGGATTCATATCAGGACAGGGCAAAGCCCTGTCCACCGGGTGGGGCGCGCGGGTGGCATCAAGGCCAGGGGCGCGGTTTTCCAAAAAACAAGTAAGGCACACAGACTCTGTGTGCTTTACTCTATCTGAAGCAGCAAAAAGTTATTCAGTATCGAATAGTGAAAGCTGCCGTATATATGTTTCAGGTTTCGGTACTGCGTGATCAAGCCATGCCCGGATATACGCTACCGGTCCGCCTTCTATCTCTACGTTATCCGTTCTCTCAAACTTCGATAGATAACCAGTTGCTGTGATTGGCAAAGCGCGTGCGCTCCGTATTTCCAGATGTGCAAGCGCATAGCCGTATATTTTTCTGTAGGTGCGTGTCCATTCGGCGCAATAGCGCACTTCAATAGAAATGCCGCACCATTGCATCGACTCGGTAATATATGCATTCATGCTGCCGTCTCCTTTCCTGCTGCCAGACCATGCAGAAAATCAACAGCGCGTTGTGCATGTGCTGCGGCTGTAAAAATGGCTCTCTTGTCTGCTTTTAATACTTTGAGCCAGCTTGCCAGATAGGCTGCATGATCGTCCCGAGGCTCTGGCGTAATACCTAAATCCACAGACAGGAAAGCCGCGCCAAGTTCTGCAATTAATTCTTCTGTTGCATAAGCTTCATCACCAAAACGTTTTCCTAACACACGGTTCAGCCGTGAAGGGTGAGATGTCCAGTGGGTCAGCTCATGTGCTTTTGTGGCTGCATAGCTCTCTGCATCCCTGAAGGCATCAGCGGGCGGCAATTGGATCAGGTCAAGGGCTGGCGCATAATATGCCCGGTTCCCGCCATGACGAAAGCTTGCGCCGCTGGCTGCAAAGAAAGCTTCGGCCTGCTCGATTAATTGTAGTTTCTCGCCTGCCGGTTCTGGCTTTATCTGATAGCCATCGGGCAGACCTTCTATCTGATCCACATTAAAAACTGTGTAACCCTTCATGAACGGGATAACGCTCTCAATTTCTTCGCCGCTCTCATTGGCTTCGGTCTTGGTAATCGTGTTTGCATAGACCACCAGTGCGCCGCGTTCCCCCTTCCTGACGTGTGCGCCTAATTCAGATGCCTGATTAAAGGTCATCCAGCGAGATGAGGAATAGCCCTTTGCCATGGCTTCACCCCACAACAGCAAAATATTGATGCCACGGTATGGCACACCGTTATGGCGCAATGGCAGGGTGATACGGTCAGTAGCGTTGCTGGCGCTCCATGGCTTTAGCCATGTGCGGGTGCCTTGCTCCAGATCGGCAATAATTTTATCGGTCACGCGGGTGTATACGTCTTGGCGGTCTGTCGGTTTCATGTCCGGTTCTCCTTTAGGGTTAGGGGCTGTGCGCTTGGTGTTGCGCATGGCTCCTGCCCGTCGGCGAGGCCGGGGGTAGCAAGATGCAAGGGCTTTATGGCGGGAGGGGGATCACCCGCTCTGCACAAGCCAGGCTTTACGGCGCGGAAGAACGGGGATACCCGCCAGAAAGGCGAAGCTTCCCTTGCATGGCGCGAGGGGCTAGTCCCTTAGCGGTGTTGAATTTGACGTTGCGAAAGTGATCGTGACCAGATGGCCGGGACTACAGGCCCGGTGAGCGTAGCGAATAGAGCGCGGTCCGGCATCGCCGGATTTGCCGAAGAGACTTTGATTTGAATTCTGAATGACGGATTGATGACGAAGTGGGTTTTCATCCCACCGGTCTTGATTGGGGCTTCACACCAATTGACCTGGTTTGTTCGTTCTAACGCAAGCCTTCCCTTTCACAGCAAGCGGCAAGCGCTCCTCCTCTGACGTTGCGGTCCTCACGGATGCCATGGGGAATTTGTTGCGTGTCTTTGACCTCACAAGGTCGCATGGCGCGGCCCCAAACAAGGGAGGTAAGACATGAAAAGTTACGCATCAACCATCGATGAACTGAAAATAAAATCGAAGCAAGAACTGCACGTCATCTTTAGAAAAGCGACGGAAATTTCCATCGCTATTAACGAAACGCAAGAAAAACGTAACGCTGCTCAAATCACTATACGGAACGTCAAAAAATTACTGTGAGAACGGTGATGAACCAGTCTCGCAGTAGTGGCATAGAGCGCAATATTTGGAAAATACCCAACACTAAATTTTAACTAATTGTAATTATTAAAAAACAAGTTATTATGAAAACCATCTTGTGAGTTAGCGCAATTTGCTCAATAAATTACTCAGGGCAATTTATCGAAATATTTGGTCTTTTCAATGACTATGTGTTTTTCGTGATTGGCGTTCCCATTAGGCTACGTCAGAGGTGCGCTAACTTATAAACGCTTTTTTACACTTGCAGTGTCATGCAAAACCAAACCTAAAATTTGGAGTATTTCTGCCATGGAAAATAAGTTCGTATTGAATAAGGCCTTTCAAGCTAACGAAGTTGGTTTGAGTTTTGACAGAGCTAAGCGTTTTTTTATGATGTTCGTTTATGCTAGTGTTCTTACGGTTATTTTCCAAGCCATGGCATTTGCGTCGGGAAACAATTTAGACGCAAGCGTAAAAAGGGTAACGAGTTTAAGTTCTTCAAAACTTGATATTAGAAAAGTTCCGTATCATTTGTGGAATGTTTCAACTTTTAAATTTGAAACAAAAGGAGGCGCCGGGAGGTCTACTTCGTACGGGGCCAAAGGAAACACTGGGAGATCAACGTCATATAAACAGCCGTACGGTAATTTAAAGAATCCTAAAGGAGTCGGGCCAGGCAAAGATTTTACCGCGACACAAAAAAAGAACATATTAGCTACCAATCGGGGAAAGAATGATGGCAAGTTGCGGGACGATCAAACTGGAAAATTCTTGGCTACGCCTAAACAGTCCAAGAAAGGGGTTGCTCCATCGCCTCAAGAGGCCCAAGTTGATCATGTCATTCCTAAGTCACCGAAAAATCCTAGTGTTAAACCTGGTTCGAACAGCTATGAAAACGCACGTCTAATTTCGCGTAAAGATAATCTTTCGAAGTCTAACAAATAATGGCGATTTAAATATGAAACCACTTGATATCGAAACTTTCCGGAAGAATTGTATTGCCTGCGCTGTCCTTGACATGCTTTGTGAACCAGAATGGGAAATCCGAAGATTCTCATATGATCCTGCGTGGGATGATAATGAGCAAATGGGCTCCTGGCGAGACGGGAGCGGATGTCAGTTGTTTAATGTATTTCATTCTGAATGTGTGTTTGTAAAAGGAATTAATCCTGATTCAGTGTATGGAGGCCAGAGCATTGAAACTGGAAATGTTCCACCGGAATTACTCAACAAGATTCAGGCCGAGGATATGCACTTTCTTGAAGAGCCTGCATTCGGAAAGGAATGTTCATTTCTTTTCACTGCATCAAAAAAAATATCGGTTCCCAACGATCTTGATTTCCCTCTAGATAAGGGAGGATTGGCCGATGTATTTAAAATTTTGACCGAAGGAATAGACGCGTACTTATCAGACGCGGAAGCGTATTTTGAGCGTGAATTACCCTTTGATTTGTGCAAAAAGATTTTTTCATTTGAAAGAGTTACTTTTGCTGACGTCAAGCCATTGGTTGGTCGCAGAACTTGGAAAACTATCGAGAAAGAGTTATGCGAGATTGGGTATTCACCCAACGACTAATTTTTGCCGCCATTAGCGCTTTTTTGTGGTTCCCTATGTGAAACGTCAACAAATTCTAATGTTTTAATAGAATGTGAGAAACGATCTCCATTGATGTATCATCACATGTACATGGCGTAGGCGTTCTAAGACGTTTTTCAACGGAAGTGACGATTGCGCTAACGGACGACCAAAACTCACCAGGCAAAGAGACATACATTTTCCAAAAATCTTTGATTGGCATTGAATTCCCATTCTCATCACACCAAACGACAGTTAAATCATAGCGCCCGGTTCGCTGATTTAAATATTTTACGTTCTTCATTGAAGAATCGCTCAGGTATGACTTAGTAGTTTGACTTGTTTGCGCTGGGGTGGTGTTTGTAGCATTAAAATGCTGCACGTTATGAGCACAACAATCAAGCATGGGCATAATTACATTGGTATGAACGTCCAAACCCGATTTATGCTCCAACTTTAAACGACCTGAAATAAGCAACCATTCTGTTTCATCTTTATGCCACAACACAAGGATAGCATCTTCCCATCCGCTCGAAAGAAACAACGCAGGTTTACATTCTGTGTTCTTATCCAGTATTTCCAACTTTTCAATAAATGGAATCCATTCCCATCTATGTTTGAAACGCATTTGAACGACCCGTCCAATTGCATGACTATCTCCAGGGTTTTGGATGCCAGCACTCTCACCGTAGACCTGCAAAACCAAGCGTGATTTAGTCAAAATCTTTGGCGCATTTACAGGGTGACAATCTCGCTCTACGGGTGTTTTATGTTGAATAAAATGCAGAAAAGAATAATCGCCAATCAAAGGAAAGAAGCTTTCCTTAAAATCCGGCACGTCTCCCCAAGCGGATGTTAATTTTTTCAAATGATAATTAGTCTTCTTATAGTAATCGCGTACACGAACCAAGGCCGCCCACAGCGGTTCTTTGTTGACATTTTTCCCTTGGAATGGCGTTTCGTCTGTTAGAGAGCGAATCACGCCATAAGTTAAAGTGCCAATGCGAATCTGAGAACAGGATAGAGTATTTCCCTTTAAATACTGTGATGCTTTTTCCATGATTTCATCAACGACTTTATTAAGCTCTTCCGACTCAGGAATGCTATGTTTTTTTTGAGCTAACAGTTTGAATAAGGGAACAACGTCCTTATGTTTTTTCAGATTTTTGTTATCGTTCTCTGCTGCGTCCTGTAATTTTTTCATTAAGTCATCACCGAACGCTAGCGGTTGTGAGGCGCCTGTAGAATTCGACAGAGCCTCGGCTGCACTCTTATACAATTCAGAGCGCGCTTGCAGCCACTCATATGCGAGTCTAAAAGCGGCACTGCCATCGCTTCTCATATAACTGGCATACATTTGTGTATATTTTTCAAGCGCGCCATTTGGCTGGCCATTCGTATTTTTTAAAATTTGAAACATATTGGAAACTATGTTCTTCGAAATATCCCAGCGTATTTTTATACAAATATCCTCTAACCTTTCAGGTGCAATGGATACTGGAGACATATCTCTGAGAACATTTTTCTTATATTGCTGAACGGACTCTTGAACCATATTTATCAACTCAGGTGCCAGCCGATAAATTGGAAGAATTGTTTTCACATCTATTGATTTACCTAGCTCTTTATAGCAGTCATTAAGCGCCGAACGACATATATCTGTGACCCATTTGTTGAGCTGGCAGCGATAGTGCCAAAATGTTTCATGCTCAGATGAAGATACATCCTTGTGAAAGACATTTTCACCACTCTTACGCCATGCATCAAGAAGGTCCAAAATTCCCTGGAGCCATTGATCTTTCTCTTCAGCAGGATAAAATCTACGATAAGTATTTATTGCAATGTTCAGTCGTGCTTCCCAAAAATAATCCAGGCTTAAATCGGGCCAAGGTATTTCGCGAACCTCCCGCTGATATGTTCCAATTTTCTCTAAAGGAAGTCGCTCATCTTGTTGATAGTCAAATCGACTAAAAGCATATTTACCTGACAGGCCTATGATTTGTAAAAACAAGGCTGCCAGATAACTTTGCCCACCCAAGAGAATAGATACGGTGTCTGCCCATACTTCATCTACGAACTGCATCCAGAATTTTTGGTTAGTGCCTTCGAAGCGGGCGGTCTTTTCTAAAATATGCGCGGTTTCTCTTTTTCTATCGAAAAAAATTGACTCAATGGGGCCTGAGAATGCTTCTTTGTTCATGTAATGGTGCGCACATTCATGATAAAGAAGCGGGAGCAGAATTGGTTGTTCCAGATAGAAATACGATGACCAAATTGTCTGAAAATCCAATACCTTGGAATTTTTTTCCACCCGATGATGCTTTGTCATACTGGTCGCAACATGCGCCCAAGCATGGGTTAAAAATTTCGAGGCTCTCCATTCTTCAAAATTTTCATGCTTATTTTTCTTATTGCGTGTTTGTTTCCACAGAAGGTTTTGTGTTTCGTAATTTACATTACGGCTATAGGATGAAAGGAATTCCACATAGGAAGCAGCCCCCCATTTTCTCAGTAAAATAGGACCTGGGAGAACCCCGGACATATTTTCAAATACCTGTATGAGTTTCTCGTGTGCGTGTTGAATTTGTGTTAGATAGAATTCGAAAACGTCATGTAAAAACGATCCTCGCAACGAGATAAACCAATACAGTTCAGGCCCTTGAGTACTGGAACTTATACTTTGGGCGCTTATTAATTGCTCAAACCGTGTTTTAATGTTTTTCTGCTCGCTCTCCAGGCCATAGGCGAGACTGCCGAGTGAATTCCAGAGACTCCGTAACGCCCGCTCTTGCGGGGAGAGAAGATAGTAAGTATCACTCCGTATGTTCTCTGTCAGCCAAGGTCTTTCTTCGCCGCCGCCAGCGGTCCCAAGATCTGCGTTAGTCGTTTTGTCCATATAACCAAAAATTGTATTTTGGAGATGGGCGCATTCATCGATTAGCAAATTAAAACGCGTATTGACATCTGAAAAAAGAATCCAAAGCTGCCGTAAAAGCGGCGTTTCTTCCGTCCCATTACTCACTTGATTATCCCCAAAAATGTCAAGAATCCTATTGTCAGCAGCGTACAGGCCCATTCAAAAAGTTTATTATTGTCTACGCCATACTCTTCAATACGTGCGCGGAAATCGTTATGCGAAAGTTCTTCCCATCTCATTTCTGGTGGATTCTCTGGACCGTAGTAAAAAACGGGACAGTGTGTAAAAGGCTTTTCTTGCCATTGATCCGACCATTGGACAAGGGCCGCACGTTGACGGCGATGTAGCCAACAAGAAAATATCGCCCATACTATTGATGCACCTCCGAGAGCCATTGGATATTGTGTATTAATCGGTTTGGCAATGAGCGCGGTAAAACAAATGGCCAAAATTATCAAAATGAGAAAGAGTGCGATTTGCGGCGCATGCATTTTATAAGCAAAATAAATTTGATTTTTTGGAGTACGCGATGAAGGATCGTTTTTGGGGTCCGGTCGAAAATTGCCCTTCTCGAAATCTTTCCATCGGGGTTTGTAAAGGAGCCGATCAATGGCAACTCTGACGATGGGCCAAATATCCTGAGAAAGATTTATGGCATCTTGATTTATAAACGGAGTGCTAAATAGATTAATTGGATTGTTATCCTCACTCGGAGGGAGTTGACTCAAATCTAACGGCGTCCAGCGAGTGAGCGTACTTTGTCTTGGATAATTTTTAATTCGCGTGGCTATGTTTGGTTCTAATATTCTGACAGCCAAAAGATGTTTATGGCCTCTGTGCCGATGTGGGTGAATGACTGGGAAAGGGTCGCTTCCATTCAGGATATAGAGCGAAATTGACAATAAAGGTCTACGAAAAAACTGAGCGTAGATGATCAGCATTAAGACCACTGCCAGAACGAGCATCACAAATGAGAGCCGATATGTACACTCTCCTTCAGGAGAGCGTGATAAGCATCCGCTGCCTATTGCTTCTATCAATCCGGGCTTAATTAGAAAATCGAGTAACGGGGATAAATAATCAGCAATCACTATGCCGTATCTAAAGTTGAAGGTGACCGCAACAATGAGCACACAAAATATAAAGAGGCGACGAATTGCTTTCGGTTTTTGTTTGGTTTGCCGCCACCAAAAGGAGAGGTAATGAATTCTGCCGGTTAATCCATTTAAATTAACAACGACCTCAATTAGCTTTTGATTATTAGAATGAGACGAAGTCGCTTTTTCAAGTGGTTCCCCCAAATTATCTGGGAAAGAATCCGGTATTTCACGGAACTTGATTTCGGCATTGATCATAAAAAAACAGTCGCATTAGCGACTGTTATCCCATATGACCGAAGTACTTCCTAATTGGAGCAGATACCGAATGAAACTCGGTCGCTGTTTGAAAAGTTTTCGGCCTGCCATATGGCTCAGGACGTGTATTAATTGCCTCCATTGTACGCTCGACATAATCAAGTCTCGAATTCATGGCTTTGATGTCACCCTTAATATCATCTGACATGGCCTCGATTTTATCTGACATGGCCGCCTCGATTTTATCTGACATCGCCTCGATCTTATCTGACATGGCCTCAAGCTTACGTGACATTACACTTTCAATTATTTCTTCTAATGCGGCGATCTCAATATCAGCCATTTCCTAACTCCTTGTTTCTTGCTATTAAAATGAACCCTCGCATGCGGGGTTTTAAACTCCAAAAACGTATAGTGAGCGCTTTCTATCACAAAAGCAATCACACATTATTAAATATTTGTAGTTGTCAGTCCTGTGTTGTTAATTTGCAAATTAAGTATGCTGGCGACGCCTTTGTATGGCTACAGTGGTTAGCATTTAACTCAAAATTAACCTCTTTTCCGTAAGCTATTCTTGTGCAGTACCTACTTCAGGTAGCACTTACAGCAATGATTTTTACGGGAAGCTAGATTGGCAGTTTCAGGCTCAGACGATCATCTTGTGAATGGTGAACCCGGTACGGGTTCACCATCGGCTGGTCAGCGTAGTGACCAGCCGGATTTCGCGCCACCCCTGTCCGGTATTGAACCGGACGAACATAAGCCCGATGACATCTCAGAAATTCAGCTTGGAGCGCAAGCCATTACCGGCAAGGCAGTTACTTCTCCATCCCGTACCTGGGAACGGTTAGACGCCCAAGAAGCCAAACACGCCGCGCAAAAACGCGAGACTGAGCGCCGGGCGCAAGAAGCCCGCGAACTGGCTAATCTCTCTGCATGGAATAACAAGAAAACGACCATTGGTGGCGTTGAAATGGCCAATGGTGATGCGCAAAAGGCTCGTAGGAAATTTGTCGCCGACGAAGATCATTATGCCGATGAAGCGGTCAAACGCGGCTATATCAGTCCTGATGAGAAAGAAGACCTGAAGCGTGGCATGCGTCGGAAGATTGAATTGCAAGAAAAAGAGGGTCGCGGCACGATTACCGATGCGGAGCGCAGGGAGCAGAAAGAGTTTGATCAGTCGCGGATTGGCCAGGCTGGTGAGCGCGTGACCGCCGACATCCATCAAAGGCGCGGGATCGACAGTGATGCGAAGTACGATAGAAGCGTCGCTAAGCCAAGTGAAGGCAATTGGTCCACAACGAAACCCGATGACCTCTTTCAATCAGCCCCAAAGCTGAAACCGCAATTCCAAGATGCGAGCATCGCGGCACTTGCCGTAGAGGAGCGCAAGCCCGTGCCAGCTGCGCCAAAGGTCCAAGCGACCGGGCTTGATCTTTAGCCCCTATCTACTGATCTGCTCCAATCCGTAGGGCGTATATTCTGGATAGATCAATGTGACGTTGATGACGGTTGCCCCGTCCGGCAGCGAGCTATACAGCAGGTCGCCTCCCACACCCAAAACGCTGTCCTTGAACGTGTCAACGCGTCCGCCAATGTGGCCGGAAATGGTCGCCAGCGTACCCACGGTGCGATAAGTGCCGTCTGGCCCCTTCTCCGTCACAAGTCCTTGCATCATCACCCTGACGCCCCATTTCTCGATCTTGGCGATCATAGTGTTAAGCGATCCACAGCCATTCGGCACGACACGCTTTTCCTTCACCCATGCGGCGCATTGGCGCTGAGCGTCAGCTTCCGGTGCTTTTAGCAAAACAGCCGTTGGTATTCCGGGTTGGCGAGCATCAAAAAGACGAATATCCGACAAACGATCCTGAACACAGATTTGTGAAGCGTGTTCACCTAAAGGCTTGTCGGCCCGAAGGATGTAGCCAACGGAACGGTCGGCGTTCATAGTGAACATCATGCCGCGCATCTGCTTGTCCATAAGGACGCTTTGTGCCGAAGCGATAGAACGCTGGCCTTCAGCTTTGAGCGTGGCCGTCATGGTTTCAGGCGTGGAGCAAAAACCGGTGTCGGCGGCATGAACCTGGCCGACTGCGGCAATGAAGAATATCAACGGAAAAATAAAATAGTTAAACATATTCGTTAAAGGCGGCGATATCCTCGTCGCCTTCCTGTGGCAAGTGATGTTAGCGATGGAAACCTTGGTGGCCTTGGCTGTTGCGGGCGCAAGTACAGCATGCGGCGGCAATTTCCTCAGTTTCAGTGAATATCCAGTTGGTCGGTATTGTTACTTCCGGATCGATTTCAGTTTTCTTGCGCGGAGCAATGGTCAACTGACGTTCTGCATGATCCGTGCACTCGGTCATTTCTTCGTCGTCTGCAATATCAAAATGCTTGTGAATGAGGAAAACACCGAAGCGCTTTAATGCGCCATGGCGCATCAGCACATCACGGATTTCTCGGAAACATTCCCCGTCATCCGGGGAAAACGGGGTCAGTTCAGGACTGCCCATATAGGGGATGTCACCCCATTGCATTGCTTGTACTTGAACAGCGGTCATCATGAAATTCCTTCACGGTAAGATTGGAAAACATCCGTTCCCGCTATGACAGCGGGACGGCGAGACGAACAGCAAGATTGGAAAAAGGCTCTACAATGAAAAGCGGGTGTCATCGAAAATGACGCTGACGGGCAAGCGGTTTGCGTTTCAAAAAGGAACCTTTTTGAAACGGTTGTAGCGTCACAAATATTTCGTGTGAAATAGGGCGGTTTTATTGACTCTCGGACGATCTTTCCGTAGAGTCCAAAAAGGTTCCTTTATGGAACAGGTGGTGCGGCTGTATGACCTGAGACGGTGGTAACGAACCGCAGAAAGGTTCTACTGCCATGAAGGTCGGCTACGCACGCGTGTCCACGAAAGACCAAGACTTTGCTTTGCAGCGCGATGCGCTGAAGAATGCAGGATGTAAGCGAATATTTTCAGAGAAAATTTCAGGCGCAAAGCGGGAGAGGCCGCAGTTACAAGCAGCGATGAACGGCCTTCATCCCGGTGACGTACTGGTGGTGTGGAAACTAGACAGGCTGGCCCGGTCGCTTCGACACCTGATCGAAATTCTTGAAGAACTCGACCGACGCGAGATCGGGTTTCTATCCATCACAGACAGCATCGACACGACAACAGCAGCCGGAAAGCTGGTGTTTCATATTGTCGGCGCGATGGCGGAATTTGAGCGGTCGCTGATTTCGCAGCGTACGAAAGCGGCAATGCAATGTGCGAAAGATCAGGGGCTGCGCTTGGGACGGCGACCTAAATTGAACGAGCAGCAGCGAGAGCATATTCGGCGAATGTCAAAGGATGACGGCCTGTCACTTGAAACAATCGCCGCGTTGATGAGTGTAAGCCGTAGCACAGTATGGCGAGCCATAGGGTGAAATGTCAGCGCAATGCCGGGTAGTGTCTAACCGTCCTCACTCAGTTCCCAGCCTACTAACATAATACTTGCATTTGATTACCTATTAATTCGTTGAAATTTTTAGTGGCGCAAAACAATCAACTAAAGAAATACACAATTAAGCAGATAATTATCATGTTATCATAAAAGCCACAGCAAAGAACTGTCTTTGCTGCTGTCCAAACTCGTCTCTCTCATGGGCGTGCCTATCGGTGGCAGCGGAATTTCGTCAATACTCAGACTAATTTGTATGAAAGTACTCCATCAGATGTCGGATCTTGAGTTACATATACAGCACATGCTAGACGCTGAGCTTCAGTTTCGCTTGGCATCAGCCGTGCGTCTTGCAACGACCTATGACCGGCAACCATCTGATCTTCCAACAGAATGGACGCACGGCAAGCATCGCATTCGGTTTGAGGACATTGCACTACAGAAGGATGAGGTAGTGCACGCAGCGTTTCTCTTACAAAGATCGGCAACGCTCGCGTTGGCCGTTGCCGTCAAGGATGCAGTAGAGGCAATTGCACCATGTATCCCTAATGCCATCAAGAAGGGGCACGCTGATCCTGAAGCTGCTATCCGGTCTGCCCTGAAGGTGGCTGGACCGATGCCTTGGAAGTGTACTGATGATGATGTCTACACTATCTATCAAATTTCCCGTTTAATCAGAAATGCTTACGCCCATGCGCCATTTGCTCCAGTTTGGATGATTCCTGAGACTCTTCGGGATAAGATTTTCGTGATTCCTGACGTGATTGAACTTCGTACGAAAAATTTGCATTGTGCGGCCTTCGATTGGCGTGACTACGGGGGGCCGCTTTCGTTGCTTGCGTTGTGCAGGTTCGCACGAACAAATATGCTGAATCATCAAACCACGGATTGCAGAGACACGCTCGCTCGCCAAGACAAAGTAATTTATCAGCAAGGAGACCTAGTTCTTGAAAAGATCGAGGCTATTCCACCTAACGCGGTACGAGTTAGCATGAACATCCTTCCGGATGGTGGCATCGACTTGGGAGGAGGACATGTTGTATATGTTACCAAGATGGAAAAATAGGCCAATTTGCGTCGTCCTAAGATGCAACATGGACGTAAAGAAATTAAAAAAGGTTACGATCTATCATGAAAGTTCATTCCACTTCTGACATATTTTTGGATAACCTTAAAGAACCGGCTTCAGCGCTTCCAAGTGAATGGAATGTTGAAGTTGTGGATGAACAAATGTTCTTTAAATCCATGGATGTTCCCTC
Organism: Undibacterium sp. Di26W; assembly: GCF_049340265.1. Lineage (NCBI taxonomy): Bacteria > Pseudomonadati > Pseudomonadota > Betaproteobacteria > Burkholderiales > Oxalobacteraceae > Undibacterium > Undibacterium sp. Di26W. Next base: position 24,649 of record NZ_JBMPOR010000023.1, on the reverse strand, counting down.
ATGGGTTTCAATAGTAGCCGAAGCTCCATGGTGGGTACAATTTCTTGCAGCATCTGCGTCAGTATATTTCTCCGGCATTATTAGTGAGGCGGGCAAAGACACGTGGAAGAATAGAGAAAATATCGCAAAAACTATACGACAGACTCCTTCTGCAATCGCTCGACTTGCTGAATTTATTGTTATTGCTCAATCCGTTGGCAACTCTAAAACGTTTGTGATCCTCGCGATTCCGTTTCCTAATGAACATAGCAGTGTGAGCCTAAAGCTGGAATACTCAAGCGCACTGGAATTGGAGTTTTTAATCGCATTGTTTGTTCGCCACATTCCGGAACTCGAAGCACTTTGGAAGAAAGAAAATATTTTTCCAAACGATATAGTTAGTGGAATGCAGCTTGAGTTTGGTGATGATTGCTCGCTTCTGGTTTCATGGATGGATAGGCAGTCGTTGAGCCGCCATGAAAGAGTGCTTTGTTTCCCGCAGCATTTTAAGAATTAAAAATCTGCATTTGGACTTTATATAACAGGTCAATTGATTATGAAGACAGGCGCATATGAGTACGCAGCATCTATTGAGAAGCGGATTGAAATCCTCTCGATGGAGCAGTATCACTTACGCCACCGTCCAGCAAATCGATTGATAGAGGAGTTATATCCGTTGAGTCGTTTAGCGCTGGCACTCAAACAGCCTGGTCTGACTGTAGATGTCGAGGCGTTCGAGGACTCCGGCGGGGCGGATGGCCATATTTGGATATCTGGATATCTAACAAAAGACTTCGACGTTGAAGTGACGTTCGCTGGCTATGGAAGGGAAGAAGCTTTACGTTCGGAACTTTTGATTAAAAACGGCTTCGCTCCTGGGGCTGGCCCGATTGAGCGAGACACGAAAACGAAAGAAATTGTCGCAACTATGGAAGCCCAGGACTATTACGCTCCGGTGGAACTGTTAGCTACATCAATAGGCGAACGCTTACGAGCGAAAGTTGCAAAACAATATTCCGAAGGAACGGTCCTACTCATCGCATTCGAAGATATGCGACTACGTGGACGCGGCTGGTGGCAGTTGCTTTACACGATGATCTGGTGGTCTTAACCGGGGAAGTTTTTCTCAGATTTATCTGTTCAACGGATGCTCTAACGAGCTCCAACAAGTCGCATAGCGGCCCACCTTGGTGAGAGTTCCTCCAGTCACATGACACACTCTGTCAGATCAAATCTGAATCATTGCAATGTCAATCTGGATCGATCCCTAAAACCTTATTCAGGTTGCGATTAGCATCTTCGGAAAGTTCTTCGCTCATTGGGTTCTTAATTGGGATGGTTGCGCGAAGTGCTTTGCAGTGTTCTAGTAATTTTTCGGTCTCATCTCGTTTGTGTATATTTCCTGCTTTTGCTGAATTCAGGCGATTCTCTGCATGACTAATAAATTCATTTAGCGCCCATGCCAAGTTTTTTAGTCTTGTCCGGTACTTACGACGGATAGAACCCTTCACATCTTTCACTTCATTTTTTTCTTCAAACCCATCAAAGAAATCTTCAATCATAATACTCTCAATAGTTTCACGCAGCGTATTGATGAGCTGCCTATCACTGGCAGGGTTGTTTTAAGTAGGCACCCGGATTTAGCTCAACGTCTAATCAGAGGGTTGTGCTCAGGAAGATTAATTCCTTTGGCTAGTTTTACATACACCCCATGTACATAGTTTACATCACTTGGAATTATCTCTGGGTCTAGAAAGACAAGCCTTTCCGCCAAATATTTGTTGCTTTTAAGAAGATGGGTGTTTGCTGCTCGTACTTCTGGTACATCTAGAAAAGCCATGAATTTAAGAATGTCTTTGGTGATCATCGGGCTCTTGCGTTTTCCAGAAATGAGGGTTTCTACATCGGCGATAATTCCATTCCGTTGTTGAGTGCCGTATTTTTCTCCACCATTAATAGGAACGTTGCATTTAACTTCTCCAACGAATGTCAATGGATAGCCAAGCCAGACGTCAAACCCGTTCGTATTCGGTTTGGTTTCCAGGATTATTTTACGCATTTCCGCCCTTACTGTTTCGTCAAGTTGAAACCGGTCGGCAATCCAGTCTGCCAAACCAAGAGCCAGTTTTACCGTTATCAAGTTATTGATATCCGACAGCGTGGATTTCAAGGAAAGTAGCGCGGAAAGGTCAAGTTTTTCTGCATAATCTGTACCCGGAACTCCAAGTATCTTTACCAGGAACTCGTTTAACTGGGTATGAAGGGAATGCTCTCTGTCGTATTGCATCATCTAGCTGGCAATTGGGGGATCGAAGGTTATTGATCGGCTATTAAATTTCATACCATTACGTAGCAGCGTACTCCTGCCGCTCAGCTTCTGCATTCATACTAGCTCGCACATCGTCTGGTTGCCGATGTGTAAACATATACTCAAGTGCGTTACGCCAGAGGTGCAAATTATGCTTAGAACCGTCGCCATTTAAGCGGTAGTATTGATTGCCAGGTTCGTGAAACAGTCTATCCATGTAGAGTAACCGCGTTGGGCTGATTGGAAATGCAACCATCGTTTCTGCATCCTTGATGCCTCGGAACTTATGCGATGGATGTAAAAAAGTCACTGGCGCATCTGTCGTTATAAAGACAGGTTCATCTGAAAACACAACAGACCAACGCATTTCCATTAGCATGGTGGCATAGCGGGTAGCATTGTTTATGCTGTCAATCCAATTCCGCTTTAGGTCTTCCTCTGTGGCATCACGGTAGCTCGGCCAGCTTGCAGGATTGACGCTACGGATTACGCCTTTTGATTCAACGGATGTTGGAATTTCTCCGGCGGCCAAAATCATGCCCCGAATCCCCTCGTGTATTGATTTACACATCTCAAAGTATCGGGGGTTTCGCAGCATCATGGTAGCTACAAGTAGTGCCACCAGTTTTCGTATTGACTCATCCCCTAAATCGATCATCTCTGTTTGGAACAATTTCCAGATAGGTTCGCTGAACCACTGCTCGAGTTCTCCGAGTTTACGTTCAAAACTATCGTCACGCTTCTTAGTTTCAGGGTCTAGAGGAACATAAAGATTGAAGCTGACCGCAACTTTCTCAATTGGTTTTAATTCAGGGTCACCTGCCGTATTGCTCAGTCTCCAGATTTTTTTACGTTTTTCATCAGATGCAAAGGCTTTTAGATAGGCCTTTGGTACCCAATGGCAGCGCTTTGTAGTTTGTTCAGCCATTTAATTGGCGCCCCTATGCTTATTTTTAATCCACTGTTAACAGTAATCAATGACTATATTGTGCGAATGTCTTTCAAGGTCCTGGACGTGAAAGTGAAACTACCTTCGTTGTGTCGTCTTCGTCATCACGTAAAATACAAAAGAATCCTTCGCCAGAAATTGCAATAAAATGTTTTTCAATAAATTGATTTAAACGATTCATATTGCCCCAAAGTGATTTTCCATTTTTTGCATAAAAATTGTCCCGATCTGGTTCTGTATATGGATTTATTTCGTGCAGCCAAGGATGCATAGATTTGTAAATAGAAATGAGGTCATCAGGCGATATTCGTCTCTCGGGAATACCTTCAACGACTGCCGCAACATTTTCATTCTTTTGTTCAATTGCCGTTGGCTTTCTGATTAAGCTCGGGCTTGGGAATGACGTTATATTTTTTGATTTTAAACTTTTAAGTATTATCTCAGCATTCCATTGGCCTTTAGCATCTCTAGGAATATTTTTAATACTATTTCCTATGGAAACCAGACATCCAAATGCAATACCCTCTACGACTTTTCTTCCGTGAAAGGCAGCTGTTTCTGCACGTGAAAAATCATTGCCCTCTGTGTTATTGATTGTATCAATGAGGTCTAGGCGATTGCGTATCGTCGTCATTAGGGAAACATAAATTTCAATGGCGGTCCTTGTCATTTCGTTAGCCTTAATTTATTGAACTACTATTGCCGTTGATTTCGGAAGCTAAGCCAATCAAAGAATCAAGAGCTGGGGGCAAACATTGCGAACTCTAAATCTTCTTTTGTTGGAACGTGATCGTCCAGCAAGATTTTGTTCAATACCCGATGGGCTAAGGAAAACGTATTTAACCAGGCATCTTCTGGGCCACCAATTCTGGCAAGACCACTTTTAAAATCAGTAGAATACAATTCAGGAGGTTTACCAAATATGAAGATATTTCGATCTTCAATTGGCTTCTTGGAGTGCATCGTAAACGGTAAATTTGACATGAAACTCGCAATAAAAAAATTAAATTACGGTTGAAATCTCAGATCATGACTAGAATTTCAATATTTAATTCTAGGGCCAAGCTTCAATAACCATTGTAGTTACCACCTCGATAGCTGTATCAAACGCCACAGGCTTGCCGTAAACCATGGCCGCAACAAAGACATCATATCGTTCACGAAAAACCATATCAGACTGAAGGGCTACGAGCGCTTTATGAGTCTCGCCTTTTATGTCAGCCAGATATGCAGGGTATTGATTCTGAAATTCATGAGCATCAGCTAAGGCAATAACTCGCGCTAGCTCTATTGTGGTCGCTCGGTCTATATGAGTGTGCATCGCGTATAAGTCATAGATATGGCGTACCAGATTTGGGTCTGGTGCCCGACTCAGTCCTTGTAGTTCCATCGCTGTCCGTCTTGTCAATGACACCAACTTCTCAGCTGCGGTTTCAGTAATGCTCACGCAAGACATGGCAGCGAGTTCCGGAGGGCGGTCAAAGGCTTCGGCGACAAAGGACGATACCGGTAAAGTAGCAGCTTCATGCCTCAACGTGGCGAAAGTCAGCTCAACCTGAATAGTGGGGCGCAATGGCTCACCAGCTCCACCGGAGTCGGTGTAATGTAGATTGAGGAGGTTATAATTATTGTCGTCGCGAGATCGAATGTCATCAGGCCCAACACCAAAACCAGCTTCTTGCAGCGCAGCGACAATACGCTTTCTCAGATCACCAAGTTGATTGCGGCGCTTGTTTCGACTAACTGGTTCTGAGTCGATAGAAACAACCTTAAAGTCCACATCTTCAGACATACGGGAAACTAAACGGTGCGCTCGCGCAACGCAGGTTCCTCCTGCAAAGATCAAACGAAATGGACCTGCATCTACCGCTGCAATCGTGCTTAACGCACGAAGGACATGCCAGTCCTTTTCGACAAGCGCAACGGCAGGTAAGCCGAAATGTGCTTGAACCTCAAGAAAGTCCTGAATAGATGGATTATCGCTCAAGAACCAACTCCATCGCGCCATTACTAAGCTTGCGAGAGAAACGTCCTTTTACCTTCACACGCGGGTTCACTGGAATTTGGGTTGAACGGCCTTCGTTGTAAGCGCGTTCTGCTTCGGTCGGCTCCCAGGCGACGCCTAGTTTGGTCAAAGCGTCACGGGCAGCGCCAACAAAGCCCCCCTTGTTGAAGAGCAAGGGCTTGCCCGAAAGTTTGGAGGTGAAGGTGCGTCCATATACGCCGTAGCCAAGACGGATCAAACTTCCTGTCTTGACGGCATTCCTTAAAGCCCGGAGCACCTGGCGCTCTCCACCAAGATCGGTAAATTCGCGCGTCAGAAATACGTCATCGCTCCGCTCGGCAATGCGGTCTTCAATCTTCGCTTGTAATGAGTTTCGGCGTGGCATGACAATTCCTCCTTTCTTCAAGAATATACAAAAACATGACACTTATCAAGAAAAGTTAATGTTATGTACATGGAGTGAGTGAATTTAGGCCTTTTGAAATTCGTTATGACCGGACAGAAACGAAGACGGAACAAAGTCTCTTGTGAAATTAGGAGCCAAGCTTCAAATGCTGATAATACCGCAAACACACTTATCAAAGTGCTTATGCTTGATTTGAATTAACCTGCAAAAAAAGTGTACGGATTTTGCACGTCTATTTATCAAATTTCATCGAAATTGACCTCTTTTCGACGCATTTCGTAAATTGTCAGGAAGGTGAGAAATATAGGGAAACCGCTTGATTTCGTTGATTTTTAATGGTGCTGTCGAAGAGGCTTGAACTCTCGACCTCTCCCTTACCAAGGGTGAAGCCTCACTGTGCTATACATCTGAAGTAATTATATTTTTGGCTGCGTCTGAAATTCAGTGTACGAGTTCTGCACGTCTTCTTTGGAATTCTCTCTCTCGTCGGCTCGCTCGTGCCGATTATCCCGATATGCAGATGCCGCCTTTTCCTGGATCGCCTCCATATCCCATAGGTCTTTTCGTAGACCGAGTTCACGGGGATCGGGCAGCACTTTTATTGCATCGATTAATGGCTGACGTGGAAGGTGTACATAGTAACTGCTCATATCCGACGCATCGGCATGCCCCAGAATTTCGTCTTTCAAACGAGGATCAACTGCGCCAGGCCACACCAGATATGTGGAGACGGTGTGACGAGCATTATAGGGAACGATATTCAACCCAGTATTCTTACATGCCGTACTAACAGCTTTCTTCATGTGCCCGCCGCCTTGTTTCAACAGCCGCCCGGCATCGTTATATTGTTTTCTAACTGCATAGGGCTTTTCGCGATTGCTGACAAAAACATGCTGATCCCGCGTCTTCGTCAGCCCGGCCTGTTGTTTTTCAAAAGTCAGTAATGGGATAAGACATGGGTGCAAAGGAATACCTCTTGGTATGTCAGTTTTTGTTTGCACAAGCGAGGCCCACTGCTGGTCTGGAAATACAGAGTCGCTCAGCAGCGTTAGAGCTTCCTCAGGTCGGCAACCTGTCCAGAATAGAAAGAACAGAATTTTGGCTGCATGCCAGTCGCAGGCGTTGATGAACGTAACGACATCTGCATAGGTTACGTCAGTCCTTGGTTTCTTCTTCTTGACCACATGAGGCCTTTGCCATTTAACGGGTTGGCAGAGTGGGTTGTTTCCCGTGGTCCCGTGGTTCCACACAGCGATAAAGGGTGTCCAAAACTGGCGATTGATTGTCTCAGCGCTGCATTTGGGATACATCTCGGCAGCGCAACGGTTGAGATAGTTCTGATCCAAACTTCGTAGCGTACACGGTCCGAGTTTTCCGACTAGGCCTGTCCATTCTCCACCTTTGAACTCACCTAAAAATCTTGGTGACCCTCCGCCCTCCAGATATGATACGGCATCGTCTAGAAAAGTAGCATTGTGTTTGCGTCCGTATATTGCCGCGACTTCGATCTCGTCGGCTCGTTTGGTGCGATAATCTTCAGCTATTTTTGAAGGTCGGGTTTTGCCGCCGTGAGGTATTTTTGTGCTTTCAAAAATTGCGATGCCTTGGATGGTTCCGCGTACATACCAGTATGGCGATCTGGTTTTTTTCGTGAATGTGAGTCCCATGCTTTCATCAACCTCGAAATATCTTCTTCTCTATATACCCAATCTTTCGCGCCCTTGAAGACAGGACAGAGTCCTGCTTCATTGGCCATCTTTCTGACGCGTCTCTTTTGTGTTGAACTGGGAAGCCCCTCAAAGTAAAAGGAGCCGAGTCGCTCGGCAAGTTCTAAATCAGTCAGCAGCATTCTTTTTCCGTTCGTTATGGAATCCGACTCTTGAGTTGATTTCCGCTTGTTCTTGGCATTGTTTATAGGTGAAGAGCAGTTTACCGCGCTCAATTTTTAAACGTCCATCAATAGGATCAACAAAAAATGGCAGCTTCCGAATGCCGTGTGCATCTGGATCAGCAGCCCGCTTGATCTGGCGTTCATTGAGTTCAATTCCGATTTCAGCCAAAGCGGCCCGTGCCTGCTTTAACCCAATGTAGTAAGGTGAAGTCATAGTCCACTCATTTCCTAGATGTTGAATTCATCAGCAGCGGCCCGATACGGCCCCTTGCTGATTAATTTGTTGACTGGCTTCCCACCACGTTCCCTTGCTTGCACAGTTCCTCCCTCTCCATCGGTCGGATTCACATACAATGTGGCTCCCGCCGAAAAAGTTATGCCGTATTGATCTTCAAGTTCTCCGAGCTGTTCATACAGCGCTTGCGCTAACTGCTTCAACTTCATTTCGCCTTTCACACTGATCTGCACTTGCAACCTTTCTCTCTAATCCAACGTGTATAAATTCAAGACTGGCCCGAAAGCAATTGAGAATGGGTTAATACAACAATGTTAGGTTGTGTTGCAATCCGTATGTGGCTGTTTCAATCCACATAAGTCTGGCGCTGCTTGTTCACGTCGCGTGGACTCTGCGAGGAGAAATCGAAACGCCGCGTTTTAAAGTGATCTCTCCAAAACAAGCGGAGAGTAAAAATGGCTGCAATCTATTTCTCTACGAGGGACTTGTGCGAGCGCTTCCGCTGCTCAAGCCGCACGATATTCCGGCGCATGAGCCGCCTGCATAACCCATTCCCCCAGCCCTGCATTTGCCGGGTCGGCAGTATTAATCTGTGGGATGCAGAGGACGTGATGTCGTGGGAGACGCAGGAGCGTGAGCGTACGATCAAAAAGAGGTTGCGCTATAACAGTGTCGCGATAGAAGAGGTCGCTTGATGTCGGCTGCACAAAAACGTTCTCCACGCGCATACGCACGTTTTCGTGAGTTGGTGAAGGCCGCCAATAGAGAGCCAGTTGAGCAACCTTCCTTCGACCTTACCGATGCAACTGACACATGGTGGCAGTTGCCTTATCTTGAAGCTTATGTGTTCGGAATCGATCCGGCCTTGGCAAATGCGCTGATGTGGGCGCATGTTCGCTATATCGATATGATTGGGCTGACGTGCATCGAGTTTTACGAGTTCAGGGACGATGACCGGGCAGCTTTTGCTGATCTGTTCAAAGGCGAGTGCATCTATTCGATGGATGCCGCATTGAGTTTCATGGTGCTCGCTTGCGATATGGATTATGTGCAAGCTATGGCATGGGTGTGTCGCGTGCAAATCCAAAATATCCGAAGCGAATTAATTGCAGTCGATGGCTTTTCTGGATCGCCTGGCTGGGCCTATACATGGCATCCGAATATAGGCGATCCTGATTAGAGTCGTAATTTGCGAGCGCAAATGCGGTGGGGTACAAAGGGGGGTAGAAATGAATAACGGGCCGCTAGGGCCCGTTATTACTTAGTTCTTGGCGGAGAAGGGGGGATTCGAACCCCCGGTAGGGATAAACCTACGCACGCTTTCCAGGCGTGTGACTTAAACCACTCATCCACCTCTCCTACTACATTCGCAGTCATTTGCCGTAACAGCGAAGTCCGCTATTCTAGCAAAATAAAATTCAACATGGAAGCTTTTTTCTTTTTTGTTGAAAAAGACCTAAGCACCCAGCCACGGCAGGCCCAGTTGGCACCAGCCGCCTATGGTTTTCCTGTGGCTGTCGCTGTCTTTGTCACCTTCAAAGCCTTGCAGGATGTCAAAGCAATTGGTGTAGCCATTTTCTGTTGCCAGTTTGGCTGCATGGCGCGAACGCACGCCAGAACGGCAAAGGAAAAGAACGGCTGTGGTTTTGTCGGGTACTGCAGCTTGCAACTGGGTCAGGAAATCAGGGTTGGGTACGCCGCCAGGGTACAGGCTCCATTGCACGGCCTGGTGTTGTGATGGGCTGATGTTGACACGGCCTACCCAGTCACGTTCAGCATTGGTGCGTACATCCACCAGCAAGACACTGCTATTGTTTCGCAATAATTCAAAAGCTTCTTGCGGCGTAACTGCGCCGGCATAATTCATGGCTTGTTCCTGGCCGCGCTGGCGCGCTGTCTGAAGGTGATCCGTGGTGGGCATGTGGGTCTCCGTGCGTTGTTGCTGAATGAGTTTTAGTCTCTAGTCATTAGTGTATATTAAATTGGGACTCTGCTTACCGTAGCCCAGTGGAATGATGAGCCCGGACTCTTCTGCCAATGGAAAAATTCGGCTGGGGACACCAGGCCAGGTTGCGGATGCTGTCAGCGTGTCAGCGCTTCGGTACCGATGGTGTTGCCTGCTGCATTGACTTGTGGCTGGTAGTGCAGGACCAACTGATGTTGGGCCAATCCAAGACGCAGATCCGCTTCCATGACGGCGCGGGCATTGACGATGTCGAGCATGTCAGGGTCAAAGAAGCGGAACAGGTTACCACCGCTGGCTTTGGCTTCATGCATGGCGACTTCGACTTGCTTCAGCAGTTCTTCTGCATTGTCACTGTGTTTTCCAAAAAGGGTAATACCGATACTGGCGCTGCTGTGATGCTGCTGTGATATTCAAGATGTTCGAGGTCATACGGCTGAGGCAGGTCAGAGAGTATTTGGGAGGCGATCATTTGTGCTTCTATCGCGACCTCGCGTATGTTGTCGCTGAGATCGTCCAGCATCAAGACAAATTCGTCACCGTTGTGATGTGCCGGAGTATCACTTCAGTTCTTTTTTCTATGACTTTTTTCAGGCTGCGTTTTTGCTCGCTTGCTTCCAGCAGTAGCCGGACCAGATAAGCCAGCATGGCACTGAAGATGAGCCCTACTATATAGTTGAGCAGCATGTCTTGCCTGACGGTGCCCGATACATGCGCTAATTTCCCGGCAGATATGCCATCACCACTCCGGTCGCGCATTTCCGGGATGAGCCAGAAGCTGGTGAATAGGGACAATAGAAAAGTCGCTGTGGTAAACAGCAGGGGACGGGTAAAAAATTGGCGTAAATATGCATGCATGATGATCAATGAATGTGGCGCTATGGCGCACTTGAGAATTTCGCGCAATTGCAATGGGCGAAAGCCTGTTGGCACAAACTTCGATTGAACAGTCAGGCGAGGTGACAATAGCGATTCAATAAATGCGCGTCAATCTCATTGCTTGAATTTAGTCGACCGATTGATACTTGATTGATACCGATCAAATGACGAGCATCCGGATACTTTGTGTTGGGCGAATTGAATAAGATTCAAACCCTCAACCAGCGTCGACGGCTGGGGCGAAGAATCACTTCAGGGGTTGCATAGGAAGCATACATTAATGGCATTTAAGCAAGTGCAAATGCATTGCAGTTAAAATGCCCTAAATCTGTGCATAAAAACGCATTTCAAATATTAATGCATTTAATTGGTGCGTTTAATGGTATTTGCACCAAATCGAGTCACTTTGTTATTTGTTTGCTTGCGGCAAGACTTGGTTATGCACAAAGAAAACGCCACAAAAACAAGCATTTAACAAATTTCAAATTTGAATATGCTTTGGCTGGTTGATGGCATGGATTCTGCTATCATCTCTCACTGAGTTTAGCCGCCAGTTGAATTCAAGAGTGGATGAGGTAGGACTGTTCACTCGTTCTTGGTTGCTGGCAGGTGCAGGGCTCAGCAATTTCCGAATTTATTTTTAGCTCTATTTGAGGAGTTTCACATGGCAATGACAGCCGCAGAAGTCTTGAAAATGGCGAAAGACAACGAAGTTAAGTTCGTTGATTTTCGCTTTGCTGATACCCGAGGCAAAGAACAGCACGTAACTGTTCCAGTTTCCCAGTTCGATATCGATAAATTCGAATCTGGCCACGCATTTGACGGCTCGTCCATCGCTGGCTGGAAAGGTATCGAAGCATCCGACATGTTGTTGATGCCTGATCCTAATACTGCCAATATCGATCCTTTCTTCGAAGAAACAACATTGTTCATGCAATGTGACGTCATCGAGCCATCCGATGGTAAAGGTTATGACCGCGATCCACGTTCCATCGCCAAACGCGCTGAAGCGTATCTGAAATCTTCCGGTATCGGTGACACCGCTTACTTCGGCCCAGAGCCAGAATTCTTCATTTTTGACAGCGTGCGCTGGAAAGTGGACATGTCCGGTGCCTTCGTCAAGATCGACTCTGAAGAAGCATCCTGGACCACTGGCGAAAAACTCGAAGGCGGCAATACTGGCCATCGTCCTACCGTCAAAGGTGGTTATTTCCCGGTTCCTCCAGTCGACAGCTTCCAGGACATGCGTTCTGAAATGTGCCTGATCCTGGAATCTCTGGGTATTCCGGTTGAAGTGCATCACCATGAAGTGGCTGGCGCCGGTCAAAACGAAATCGGCACCAAGTTCTCTACTCTGGTAGAACGCGCTGACTGGACACAAAACCTGAAATACGTAGTCTGGAACGTAGCGCATACCTACGGCAAGACAGCGACTTTCATGCCTAAGCCTATCGTTGGCGACAATGGTTCTGGTATGCACGTACATCAATCCATCTGGAAAGATGGTAAAAACCTGTTTGCTGGCGACGGCTATGCTGGTTTGTCTGATTTCGCCCTGTACTACATCGGCGGCATTATCAAACATGCAAAAGCATTGAATGCGATCACTAATCCAGGCACCAACTCTTACAAGCGTCTGGTTCCAGGTTATGAAGCACCGGTTAAACTGGCGTACTCTGCCCGTAACCGTTCTGCTTCCATCCGTATTCCTTACGTTGCCAATCCAAAAGGTCGTCGTATCGAAACACGTTTCCCTGATCCACTGGCGAATCCATACCTGTGCTTCTCTGCACTGATGATGGCAGGTCTGGACGGCGTTCAAAACAAAATCCATCCCGGCGAAGCAGCTAGCAAAGATCTGTACCATTTGCCGCCAGAAGAAGATGCATTGATCCCGACCGTCTGCGCTTCGCTGGAAGAAGCACTGAATGCATTGAACAAAGATCGTGAATTCCTGACACGCGGTGGTGTGTTCAGCGACAGCATGATTGATGCGTACATCGACTTGAAAATGCAGGAAGTACAACGCTACCGCATGACGACTCATCCGGTCGAATTCGACATGTATTACTCTCTGTAATCAGTGTAAAAACCATAAAAAGCGGGGGCAACCCCGCTTTTTTTGTTACAAATGCTGATTTCTTCGTAATTGTGTTGCAGCGCTGCATCGCATACACTACAAGTCCGTGATTGATTATTGCTTTAATATGAATCGACTATTGTCAGCTTTCATCCTCCTGATTGGTGTACAGGCCTATGCCCATGCACAGGGCGACGTGTATTTATGCGTCGACGAGAACGGTAAAAAGGAATACAAGAACACGGGTGCGGTTAAAGGTTGTAAAAAAGTGGAATTGCAGGGCATTACGGTGGTACCCGCCCCGGTGTTGCCAACCGCAGGTAAAAAGCCACAAGGCAAACCTGCCAGCAGCCCTACCGACTTTCCCAAGGTAGATGAGGGAACACAAAAAGCCAGGGATTCAGACCGCAAGCAGATTTTGCAGGACGAATTGAAGGCGGAAGAGCAGAAGCTCGCGAATTTGAAAAAAGAGTTCAATAATGGTGAGCCTGAAAGGCGAGGCGATGAAAAAAATTACGCCAAATACCAGGAACGCACCAATATGATGAAAGAAGACATCGCCCGCACCGAAAAGAACATAGAAGCGCTTAAACGAGAGATAGGCAATTCGAAATAAGCCGTCCATGCCGGGAAATGGTGTCCTTAGATGCCAATCCGGGCATGATGCTTGCGTAAAGGTCGCTATGTGCGGCCTTTTTTATTGGATATCGCTTGAAAACTCCACTTACCTCATTTGCTGGACTGGATTTGCTGACTTCAGCCGTGATCGTGCTGGATGCTGAGGGCAGTATTTTGTTTGCCAACGCCTCTGCTGAAAATCTGCTGGATAGCTCATTCAAATCACTCACGCATTTAAAGCTGACAGACCTGTTCCTGAACGGCGAAGAGCTGATTGAGGTGTTTCATCAGGCGGTGGCACACCAGTTTGCCGACAAACGCCAGGACCTGACACTGGAGCGCGCCGGACGTGAGGCGCTGCATGTGCACAGCATCGTGACGGCGCTGGATAATCCTGAAACGCCGGTCTTGATAGAGCTGCGCGAAAATGTACAGCAACTCAAGCTCGACAGAGAAGAACGCATGCTCGATCAGAGCAAGGCCAACAAGGAATTGATACGTAACCTGGCCCATGAAATCAAAAACCCCCTGGGTGGAATACGTGGCGCAGCGCAACTGCTGGAGCTGGAATTGCCCGAACGCCACCTGCGTGAATTGCGCGAATATACCCAGGTCATCATCAAGGAAGCCGACCGCCTGCAGACGCTGGTGGACCGCTTGCTGGCCCCGCACCGGCTGCCGCATATCGTTGGCGACGTGAATATCCATGAAGTCTGTGAACGCGTGCGCAGCCTGATTGTGGCTGAATTTCCACAAGGCCTGACCATCAGGCGCGACTATGATTTATCGATACCTGAATTTCGTGGCGACAAAGAACAGTTGATCCAGACAGTATTGAACATTGCCCACAATGCTGCCCAGGCCTTGCATGAAAGAATCAAACAGGGCGATGCGGTGCTGACTTTCAAGTCGCGCGTGGTGCGCCAGATCACGCTGGCGAAGGTTCGCTACAGGCTGGCATTAGATTTGCATATCATTGATAACGGTCCGGGAATTCCGCCTGAGATACGCAACCGGATTTTCTACCCACTGGTCTCGGGTAAGGAAGGCGGTAGCGGTCTGGGATTGACACTGGCGCAAACTTTCGTTGAACAGCACTTGGGTGTCATCGAATGTGAAAGCAGGCCAGAGTACACGGATTTCAGGATACTCATTCCCTTACCTTGAAGTGAGGTAAAGGAAAAAGTGGTTGCACCAAAAGTGCTCCTTCTATTGAAATGCTTAACACAGAATGCAGAACGATAATATGAAACCAATCTGGATAGTGGATGACGATGATTCAATTCGCTGGGTGCTGGAAAAGGCATTGGCGAGGGAAAATCTGGCAACGCGCAGCTTCACCAATGCAAGAGATGCGATGAACGCTTTGCAAAGCGATACACCGCAAGTGCTGGTCTCTGACATACGCATGCATGGTGCTTCCGGCTTGGAACTCTTGCAAACCGTGAAGGCTAAATATCCGGGTTTGCCGGTGATTATCATGACGGCGTTTTCGGATCTGGAATCTGCCGTTGCAGCCTTTCAGGGCGGTGCATTTGAATACCTGGCCAAGCCTTTTGATCTGGACAAGGCAGTCGAACTGATACGTCGTGCGCTGGATGAAAGTCTGCGTGAATCCAGTGTTGAGCAAAGTATGTCCGAAACCCCGGAAATCCTCGGGCAGGCACCTGCCATGCAGGATGTGTTTCGCGCCATAGGTCGTTTGTCACAATCGAATGTGACGGTGCTGATTACCGGTGAATCCGGTAGTGGTAAAGAGTTGGTGGCACGTGCGCTGCATAAGCATAGTCCGCGCGCATCCCAGCCTTTCATTGCATTGAATACCGCAGCTATCCCCAAGGATTTGCTGGAATCAGAATTATTCGGTCATGAACGCGGCGCTTTTACTGGCGCGCAAACGACACGACGCGGGCGCTTTGAACAAGCCGAAGGCGGCACCCTGTTCCTGGATGAAATCGGTGATATGCCGTTTGATTTGCAAACACGCTTGCTGCGCGTTTTGTCGGACGGCCATTTTTACCGCGTAGGTGGACATCAGCCGATGAAGGCGAATGTGCGCGTGATTGCGGCGACCCACCAGAATCTGGAAATACGTGTCAAAGATGGCTTGTTCCGCGAAGACTTGTATCATCGCCTGAACGTCATCCGCCTGCGTTTGCCCAGCTTGCGCGAACGCCGTGAAGACATTCCGCTGTTGACCAAATATTTCCTGAACCAAAGTGCCAAGCAACTGGGGGTAGATGTAAAACGCATGTCCGAACCGGCATTGCAATTTTTATCCAGCCTGGATTTTCCGGGCAACGTCAGACAACTGGAAAACCTGTGCAACTGGATTACGGTCATGGCACCGGGGCAAACAGTAGAAATTCCTGATTTGCCACAAGATTTGGTTCCAATCACAGCACCTGTGAGCCCGCTAGTTGGTATGAATGGCAGCGACTCGCACGCACGCCCTGCCGAATATATGGCAGCTGCGCCCGCGCAGGCCGGTACCAGTGCCTTTATGGAAAAGCCGGTGTATCGCAGTGGTGAAAGCTGGATATCCTTGCTGGAAGCCGAGGCAGCAGCCATGCTGGCAGAAGGACAGTCTGAAGTCATTGACAAGCTGGGTCGCAGCTTTGAATCTGTCGTCATCAAGGCCGCCTTGCGACATACCCATGGTCGCAAGAATGATGCAGCCATTCGTTTAGGGATAGGCCGCAATACGATTACACGAAAAATCCAGGAACTGGGGATAGATGGTGTAAAGGACGAATAAAATCGCAATCGTTTGCCCGGTGCGATGCTTAAAAATAAGAAGGGGACATGCTTGCATGTCCCCTTCTTATTTGTATGGATTATTGTAGTGGAAAATTTTGATGCGGAAAATTTATTTAGAATACGCGCCATAACGCGAAACTCAGCAGGCAAAAGAAGGCCGCTACTATGTCATCCCACATCACGCCAAAGCCACCCTTGAAGCGACGGTCAAAATAACCGATAGGGGGGGGCTTTGCCATATCAAAAAAGCGAAAAATGATAAAAGCCCACAATTGGGTTTGCCAACTGGCAGGCGTGATAAACAGTAGCACCAGCCACATGGCAATGATTTCATCCCAGACCATGCTGCCATGATCGGCGACACCCATGTTTTTGCCGGTAACCTGGCAAGCCCAGATACCGACGATAAACCCCAGCAGGATGATGATGGCCCAGTTGGTCGTGGTAAAAATTTCAGGCCAGCGTGTGGAAAAAATATGGAAACTCAGCCATCCGAACAAGGTGCCGGATGTGCCAGGCATAATCGGTGACAGGCCACTGCCAAAGCCCTGCGCCAGGATGTGGGCAGGGTGACGCAGCATGAAACGCCAGGTTGGGTGGGTGACGATGGCTGTCTGGCCTGATTCTAGGGTAGTCATGGATTGACGAAGTGATCAAAGGATTGGTAGGGCAGATGCAGGCGGTTACCTTCAGCATCCAGCAGACGCAAACCGGCGGCGCTTTCTATCTGGCCTATGCGGGTGACGGCTGTGCCGGATTGTGCAGCAGCAGCCAGCACTTGCTGCCTGTTGCCTGCCGGTGCAGTAAAGCATAGTTCATAATCATCACCGCCATTCAGGGTAAATTGCCTGCGCAAGTCTTGTGGCTGCGTTTGCAATACCGGTCCTGCGGGTAACTGGTCTATCAATAGAGTGGCACCGACGCCGGACTTTTCCAGGATATGGCCAAGATCGCCGGCCAGGCCATCTGAAATATCCAGTGCTGCATGGGCGATATCGCGCAGCGCCATACCCAGCGCAATACGCGGGCTGGGTGTATGCATGCGCAATGCGGCCTGCTGATGTGCGTGTGACTGCAGCGATACTTCATTCCAGTATGCCGCCAGGGCCAGACGGGCATCACCCAAGGTACCAGACACCCAGATATCGTCACCGCTGCGGGCGGCATCACGACGCAGCGCAGTGCCAGGTGGAAGTTCGCCAAAAATCGTGATACAGATATTCAACGGACCCTTGGTCGTATCGCCACCGATGAGATGGCATTGATATTCATCCGCCAAGGCCAGCAGGCCCGCTGAAAATTCAGCCAGCCAGGCTGGATTGGCTTCCGGCAGCGACAGGGCAAGGGTGAATGCGATGGGTTTTGCCCCCATCGCAGCCAGATCGGATAAATTCACCGCCAGGCATTTGTGGCCCAGCATGCGTGGGTCAGCATCATGAAAAAAATGACGGCCAGAAACCAGCATGTCACTGGAAATGGCCATTTGCATGCCCGGACTGGGATTGAGCAGGGCGCAATCATCCCCTATGCCCAGGGCGATGCGGCTGTCTTGAATACGGTGTTGCGCAAAATAGCGCTTGATGAGGTCAAATTCGGAAAGCATCTGCGCATTGTACCGAAGGAAGCTCGGGATACAACATGGGCTGGCTTAATTTGGCACAAATGTCAGCTACACTAAGCTGCATAGGTACAGGCATGGGCAGGTGTTTTGCCGCTTATGTTAAGGTGCGATGCTTGCCGTCTGTGCCGCTGTCATTTCGCTTATCAGTGCCGTTCTTGATTTGGCACTGTGTGGCGCAACAGCAAAGCCGCGCATTACCTTATCACTATCAAAGAAACGACTGGTCGTGACACCGGCACTGTGTTCGGATTCCCATGTGCCTGACGCGCTGATGTGGGCGGCAGGTGCGATCAGGGCGACCGGATAGCTGGGTGTTTTGACCAATACCGCAGCCAGTTTCATGTCTATCTGTGTGGGCTGACCAGTCAGGCTCAATGCAATCGATCTGGCGGCTGCCATCAGCGGTGCTACATAGGGCATGGTGCTTTGACTGCCATCGGCCAGGGTGTACTGCGCACAATCGCCCAGTGCATAGACATTACTGGCACTGGTTTGGCCATATTCATCCACAATGATCCCGCGTCCGGTATGTAATTGCGCTGCCTGTGCCAAGCGGGTGTCGGCCCGCAGGCCGACCGCGGACAAAACCACGTCCGCGGCAAAACTGTGGCCATTGGACAGGGTGACGTGCAGGGCCTGGTCGCGCCGGTCAATCTGGCTGGCGGTGGTGCCAAGTTCCAGTTGCACGCCTTTTTCCATCAGGGCAGTTTGCAAGCCTTGTGAAATGGCGACCGGTGCCAGTGCTGCCAGTGGCAGGGCATTGGGGTCTACCAGGGTGACGGCATGGCCTGCACTGGCCAGGTCGTCACTGAATTCACAACCTATCAATCCTGCCCCCAGTATGGTGACGTTTACCTTGTCGCCGGCTTGTGCCAGTCTCTCGCGAAACACCGTATAGTCAGCCAGGTTGTTGACTGACAAGACCTGGTCGGCAGCATTGCCAGCGATGGGCAGGCGTATGGCTTGCGCACCCAGTGCCAGGATCAGTTGCGCATAGTCAAATTCGCCCATAGTGGTCTGCACGGTTTGCGCATCGGTGTTGATGCCGCTGACCATGGTCCGGGTCAGGACATGGGCATTTAATTGGGCCGCCATTTGTTCAACGGTCTGGCTTTGCAACTGTGGTGGCTGCTTGCCCAATGCAAAGGCATTCGACAGCATGGGCTTGGAATAAAAGCCACCATCATCGCCAGTGATGATCAGCAAGGGCGTGGTTTTGTCGAGCTTGCGGAATTCCCTGGCGAGGGTGTAACCCGCAAGACCGGAACCGATGATGATGATGGGCTTCATGGCAAACCTCAGATTTCTATCATGTCAAAATCAGCTTTGGCGACGCCGCAATCCGGACATTCCCAATCTGCCGGGATATCGTCCCAGCGTGTGCCTGCGGCGATGCCTTCTTCTGGCAAGCCTATGGATTCATCATAGATAAAACCGCATACGATGCATTGGTAAGTTTTCATGGTGTCCTCTGTATTCTTTGATTAACTTTTGATTAAATTTTTTCCCGGACTCAAGCCTGATTGGCTTCCAGCACAGCGCGATAATGATTGGCGTGACGCTCTTCCACCTTTGCCAGCGCAGCGAAACGTTTTGCCGCGATTGCTAAAGTCCGCTTAAAGTTTTCAGCGTGTTCCTTAGATTCTGCGATTTGCTCATCGTATTCAGCGACAGCAGCGTGGTTGCCTTCTTCCACAGCGAGATGGCGGAATGTCGGGTACATTTCAGTGTATTCATAGGTTTCACCTTCGATGGCAATTTCCAGCGCACGTTGTGGCGTCAACTGGCTTTTGGGATACAGCAAATCCAGATGACCAAAGGCATGCATGACCTCCTGGTCGGCGGTGGCTTCGAATGCTTCAGCAATTTCGATGGCACCTGCTTCACGTGCCAGTTTGGCAAAGTAGCGGTATTTAATGTGGGCCATGGATTCGCCAGCAAAGGCCGATTCAAGGTTTTTAATGGTGACGGATGGGGTTGCCTGGGTGCTCATAATGCTCTCCTGGTGATTTACTGAAATTTGCGTGCGTTTGCTATCAACGTGAGACAGATAATAGATTTTAATAATTGATTTTAAAAGACAATTGATTTAATTGATTCAATAGTTAATAGCTATATGACTTTGCCTAGCAAGATAAATCGCATTTGGTTATGCGCCAAAAGCATATGAGTCGTACAAATACGTATAAAGTTAGAGTGTTCCCTCTGCTAGAATCACGGGCAGTAAGATTTCCGTAAGCAAAAATAGAAAGAGGCCAAGCACATGGATTCGTCAGATCAAAAAGAGCAAATACGTCAACAATTGCGTCAGGCAGCACTGGAATATCATGAATTCCCGACGCCTGGCAAAATCAGTGTCACTGCAACCAAGCAATTGACGAATCAACGTGATCTGGCTTTGGCGTATTCCCCCGGTGTCGCTGCCCCATGTGAAGAAATCGTGGCTGACCCGACTGCAGCATTCAAATACACGGCCCGTGGCAATCTGGTTGGTGTAATCACCAATGGTACGGCGGTGCTTGGTCTGGGCAACATTGGTCCACTGGCATCCAAGCCGGTGATGGAAGGTAAGGGCGTCTTGTTCAAGAAATTTGCCGGTATTGATGTATTTGACATCGAAATCAGCGAAAATGATCCAGACAAGCTGGTCGATATCATTGCCTCTCTGGAGCCGACATTTGGCGGCATTAATCTGGAAGATATCAAGGCACCTGAATGCTTTTATATCGAACGCAAACTGCGTGAACGCATGAAGATACCGGTCTTCCATGATGACCAGCACGGTACAGCGATCATCGTAGGCGCGGCGATCATGAATGGCTTGAAAGTGGTTGGCAAAACCATCAAGAATACCAAGCTGGTTGTCTCTGGTGCGGGTGCTGCCGCATTGGCCTGCCTGGATTTGATCGTGGACCTGGGCTTCCCGCTGGAAAATATATTCGTTACCGATCTGGCTGGCGTGGTTTATAAAGGCCGTGTCGAGTTGATGGATCCGGACAAAGAGCGTTTTGCGCAAGAAACGACTGCCCGCAGTCTGCGTGACGTGATGCCTGATGCAGATATTTTCCTGGGCTTGTCGGCTGCCGGCGTGCTGAAGCAGGATATGGTCAAGCTGATGGCACCGAATCCCCTGATCCTGGCGCTGGCTAACCCCACACCCGAAATCTTGCCGGAAGAAGTCAAGGCTGTGCGTGACGATGCCATCATGGCGACCGGGCGTTCTGACTTCCCTAATCAGGTCAATAATGTTCTGTGCTTCCCTTACATTTTCCGTGGTGCCCTCGATTGCGGTGCAACCACCATCACGCGCGAAATGGAAATCGCGGTCGTGCACGCGATTGCAGAACTGGCCCAGGCTGAGCAGTCAGACATTGTCGCCTCTGCGTATGGCATCAACAATTTGTCCTTTGGCCCTGAATACCTGATTCCGAAACCTTTTGACCCTCGTTTGATGATCAAGATTGCCCCGGCTGTAGCGCGTGCGGCAGAAGAATGCGGTGTGGCGGCGCGCCCGATCAAGGACATGCAGGCTTATGTAGAGAAGCTGCAGCAATTCGTTTATCACAGCGGTACCTTTATGAAACCGCTGTTCCAGATCGCCAAAAAAGCCCCGGCAGAACGCAAGCGCATCGTTTTTGCTGAAGGCGAAGAAGAAAAGGTCTTGCGTGCCGTGCAGGTCATCGCGGATGAAAAACTGGCGACACCTATCCTGGTGGGCCGTCCGCACATCCTCGATCAGCGCATAGAAAAATTCGGCTTGCGCCTCAAGGCTGGCGAAGATTTCCTGGTCATTAACCCTGAACACGATGATCGCTATCGCGATTACTGGCAGACTTATCACCAGATGACCGCACGCAAGGGCGTGACCGAGCAATATGCCAAACTGGAAATGCGCCGCCGTCATTCACTGATCGGTGCCATGATGATCCATAAAGGCGATGCCGATGGCATGATTTGCGGCACCTTTGGTACGACCGGCCTGCATCTGAATTACATCAACCAGGTATTGGGCAAACGTGATGGCGTGAATGTCTATGCCGCCATGAATGGCCTGGTCTTGCCGGACCGTCAGATAGTGCTGGTTGACACCCACGTGAATGAAAACCCGACCGCAGAACAAATCGCCGAAATCACCATTCTGGCAGCGGAAGAAATGCGCCGCTTTGGCTTGCTGCCTAAGGCAGCCTTGTTGTCACATTCGAATTTCGGTTCCAGTAATAGCGAATCTGCCCAAAAAATGCGGGCAGCACTGGCAATTATCCAGCGCGACGCACCTGATCTGGAGGTCGATGGTGAAATGCATGGCGATACCGCACTCGATGCCAGCTACCGCAAGAAAATGATGCCAAATTCGGCTTTGAAGAGCGATGCCAATCTGCTGGTCATGCCGAATATTGATGCTGCAAATATCGCCTATAACCTGCTGAAAACAACTGCGGGCAATAATGTCGCGATTGGCCCTATCTTGCTGGGCTGTGCCAAACCGGTACACATCCTGACGCCATCTGCTACAGTCCGTCGCATCGTCAATATGACAGCCTTGTGTGTGGTAGATGCAGTGGCACAGCGTTAATCTGTCATTGCTGTAAAAAAGCCAGTCTGACATGTCAGACTGGCTTTTTGTTTTTTTGAAGCGGCCTATTTTTCTTGTTTGACAGGTACCCGACCGGTAGGCACCACATTCGACGCATGCAGGCAATGACCATGCTGGTCATCAAAAAACATATGCGGCTTGAAGGCCGCCAGCACGGCAGATTTATTCACGCCACCCATGAAGAATGTTTCATCAATCGCGATATTCCAGGCACGTAGCGTGCGTATCACGCGCTCATGGGCGGGGGAGGCGCGCGCAGTCACCAGCGCTGTGCGCAAGGGGAAGGCACGGCCATCTGGTGTTTTGAAATTATTTTGCAAATACGAAAGCGCCACCAGCAGCCTTGCAAATGGCCCTTGCGGCAAAGGTTTTCGGGCATTTTCCCGTTCATGTTCTTCAAAGGCCTCCACGCCCAACTCTTGATAAATGCGTTCAGACTCATCTGAAAAAATCACCGCATCACCATCAAATGCAATGCGGATTTGTTCCGGGTCCGCCGCGTTGTCCGGCAAGCGATATAGCATCGCCGATGCCACGCCAGAATTGATGGCAGCCTGCACATCATCTTCATGCAGGGACAAAAACAGACTGACGTTGAAAGCCAGCAGATACGGCGCCAAAGGGGCGCCGCCAGACAAGGCCGCACGTGTAATATCCAGCCCGTAGTGTGCAATGGAGTTGAATATGCGCAAGGAAGTCTCGGACGAGTTGCGCGACATAATGACGACTTCCACCAGTCTGTGTCCCGGTGTCAGTGCATTCAGCTTCAGCAAGGCTTTCACCAGGCCAAAGCCGGCACCCGGTTTCAGTATGCTGTTTTCTTCTTGCAGTTGATGCTGGCGATACGCATCCAGGCCCTGTTCCTGAAACAGCGTCTCTTCTGCTTCCAGGTCAAATAAGGCGCGGGAGGAAATTCCTATGACGAGGAGATTGTCTAGCGAAACTGGCATGGTTGATTTGTCTGTCTGTTTTGAAGTGGTGGATAGCCTGTTTGGATTTCAACGCCGTGCTACATGGCCTGGCGAAATGTCAGATTGATTCTTTGTGTGCCTACTAAAGGGTGCGCTGCATCTTTGATCGGGGCAACGCCATGGTAACGCAAGCGCGCCGGGCCACCCCAGACCACGACATCTCCATGTGCCAGATGATAACGCTGGACAGGATCGGCGCGCTGCATGCCACCAAAAAGAAAAGTCGCCGGTATGCCCAATGAGAAAGATACGATGGGTGCGGCAAAATTCTTTTCATCCTTATCCTGGTGCAGGCTAAGACGCGATCCCGTCTGATATTGGTTGATCAGACAGCTATCTGGTTGGAAGCCGGGGTAGCCGGCTTCCAGTGCAGCCTGTATGGCAAGTGCAGAAAGACGCTCCGGCATGGCTGGCCAGTGTTCGCCATTTTCCGGATCGTAAGGGCTGTAGCGATAACCATCCTTGTCCGACACCCAGCCCACAGCACCACAACAAGTCATTGCGACAGACATGCGATGACCGTTCGGCGTGCGCATCTGACGGAAGGGATGGTTGCTTAATACCTGCTGTATGTCTTCCATTATTTCAGTCTCGTGCCGTACTGAAAAATGCCTGAGGATAACAGCGCCATCGCAGATGGGTTCGACCCACGGCTGCATCTCGCTGGCATCATCAAATAGTGAATAGTTCATGGACCTGTTTTATATCTGCGCTTGCTAACCGCCTACACGTACTTCTAATAAGTACGTGATTTAATTTTTTTAAAGATTAGCATGTAAAGTATAGCGAGAGCGCCAATATCATACGAAGCATAGTAGGGCGCGCAGCGCCCCCTACCAAGCCACCCCCCAAGAATAGGATAAATAATTCCCCCAAGGTACTTGCAAAGTGGGTGGAAGGTTTGCTATAGTTCGCCTCCCGCTGAGAAGCGGGATGAGAGAAGTGAGGCAAGGCCCGAGATTGAGCGGAGAAGTAGAGGCTGCGGAAAGATCTGGTAGCTGTGAATACCGTGCAACAGTTTAGCGAGCTTGAAAGAGCGAAGAGAAACGAAAAGTGCAGCAGGTGTTGACAGGGGAAGTAAAGTGCTTCATAATCTCGTTTCTCTGCTGCTGACGCACACAACGCTGCGCGGCAAAACTGGACGAATAAGTAGTTCAGTGAGGCAGAAAAGATTTTGGTTCTTTAACAATTAACAGTCAATAAATGTGGGCACTTTGCGAAGCGCACCAGTCAATTTAGGTTGATTGGAAATGCTTAAATAAAATAGCAAGTGTTCACAAGAAGTATAAAGCAAGACGGTTTTTTAGAAATAAGAAACTGAACTGTCAGTATTTTGAGTGAGCGACATGTCACTACGGTGACATAGACAAGAAATTGTCGAAAAACAGAG